>JAGRMP010000022.1:0-25597 GCA_020441225.1 Maritimibacter sp.
GTTCCCGGTTTGTGTGGAAAACCAGGTTTCCAATCGGATGGATGTCGGTCCCCCTGCGATCTACGCCGTGGTGGTTCACCTTGTGGCTCACATCGACCGGCGCGCGGGCGACGTGCCTCGGCAAGGGGGGGAACGCCCCCCGCCGGTGACCGAACTCCCGATCACGCGATCCTCAACCTGGCGTCGGCAGAAGAGCTCCGAACAGCCATGTGCTGCGGCGGGATTCCAGCGCTCCATGGCAGTCAGCCGAAGCGCCGCGGTGGTGACAGGGCTGCATGTCGATCCTCGCTGGTGCGAACTCCCTGGAAGATCGGGCAATCGGTTCCCGCAGAGAGCCTGCAAAGGAGCCACAACGATCACTGCCCCACGCGAACCGCGTCGGGTTCGCCCAGTGGAAGTGTCACCAACGGTCCGGAGAGGACCGAACCGGAATCGCGCCAATAGAGACACGCGGACTTTCGGGAGAGCGGGTCCGTGAGCACGAGGTCATGCCGGTCCTATCCGGCACCGCCTCGTCCAGCTTGGGGCACGTCGCTTCAGCGACCGACCGCATAGGCCTGCATCAGCCGCGGTGTCGCCGCAGCCCGCAGTATGCCTTCTGGGTCGCGCATGGCGGCGGTCAACCGGCCAATGCTCCAGGGTTCGCCCACATCGACCTCATGGCCGCGGGCTTTGAGGTCGGCGATCACCGCGTCACCGGCATTCGGCTCGATCATCATCCGTCCGGGCCGGGCGATGTGGGGGTAGAACGACGGGTTGAAATGCAGCGAATGCCAAAGCGGCGCATCGATGGCCTCCTGCAGATTGGCCCCGCCGTGCACGAGCCGCAGGAAGAAGATGAGCTGCCATTGATCCTGCTGGCCGCCCCCGGGTGTGCCAAAGGCCATCCGGGTGCCATCTTCCCGCGTGGCGAAGGACGGCGTCAGAGTGGTGCGTGGCCGCCTGCCCGGCGCGAGGCTGGTGGGCAGCCCCTCGTCGAGCCAGAACATCTGAGCGCGCGAGTTGAGCGGGAAACCGAGGCCGGGAACGACCGGCGACGATTGCAGCCAGCCGCCCGACGGCGTGGCCGAGATCATGTTGCCCCAGCGATCGATGACGTCGAGGTGCACGGTGTCGCCGCGCCTGTTGGTCAGATGCGCCATCGTGGGCTCGCCGGCATCGGCGCCGATGCTGCGCTCGCGGAGCCCTGCAGCGCGCGCGATTGCGGCCTGCGCCGGGTGGTCGCGCCCGGCGATCCGACCGGGCCGCTGGTCGTGCGACGCCTGCGGTCCGATCAGCGCGGCGCGGCGCCGGGCGTAGTCCGCCGAGAGCAGCGTTTCGAGCGGGATCTCGGAGAAATCGGGATCGCCGTAATAGGCTTCCCGGTCGGCATAGGTGAGCTTGATCGCCTCGACCGTCGTGTGGATGAAGTCGGCGCCGCCCACGTCCATCGCCGCGAGGTCGGTCTGCGCCAGAAGCTGCAGGGCCTGCAACAGCACCGGACCCTGTCCCCAGGGGCCGGTCTTGTGCACGGTCCAGCCGCCATAGGCACCGGTCACCGGGTCTTCGTAGCGCGCCCTCCAGCCGGCCATGTCATCGGCGGTGAGCACACCCTTGCGACGCTGCCCGGTGCCATCCATCGTCTCGGCGGTCGCGAGGAAGGCGCCGATGGTTTCGGCGACGAAGCCCCGGTAGAACGCGTCGCGGGCCCGGTCGATCTGCGCCTCGCGGCCCGATGCCGTCTCGGCCTCGCCGACGACACGCCGCCAGGTCGCCGCAAGGTCGGGATTGCGAAACAGGGTCCCGGGTGCGGGCGCGGCGCCGTCGACCAACCAGGTGGCGGCCGAGCTCGGCCACTCGGTTTCGAACATCTCCCGGACCCCGGCGATGGCCACCGACACCGCCGGCAGGATCGGGTGGCCCGCCGAGGCGTAGTGGATCGCCGGCTCGAGCACCTCGCGCAGCGACATCGTGCCATGATCGCGCAAGAGCAGCATCCAGGCATCGAACGCGCCGGGGATCACCGTGGCGAGTAGCCCCGAGCCAGGAATGAGATCGAGCCCCTCGGCGCGGTAGTGCGCGATGGTCGCCCTGGCCGGCGCGCTGCCCTGTCCCATCAGCACTCGGGTCTTGCCGTCCTTTACCGCATGGAACAGCGCCGGCACCTCGCCCCCGGGGCCGTTCAGGTGCGGTTCGACGACGTGCAGCACGAAGCCCATCGCCACTGCGGCGTCGAACGCGTTGCCGCCGCGCTCAAGGATGCCGAACCCGACGGTAGAGGCGATCCAGTGGGTCGAGGTCGCGACGCCAAAGGTGCCGGTGATTTCCGGCCGCGTGGTGAAATGGCTCATCATCGCTCCTCGTTATCCAAGCCGTGGGAGGGCGGCGCCCTTGCCGGCCGTGGCGCGCGACCCGTCGTTCGGCCCGCGACCGGGGGCGACGGGCCTAGTCATGGCGTTTCGCCGCCAGTTCCACCAGCGAGAGGCACAGCTTGGTGGCGGCGGCCATGTCCTGCACCGAAATCCATTCCAGCGGGCCGTGTATATTCTGCATCCCCGTGAACAAGTTCGGCGTGGGCACGCCCATTTCTGTCAGGCGCGAACCATCTGTGCCGCCTCGGATCGGCGCCGACACGGCCTCGATGCCCAGTGACCGACACGCATCCCGCGCGAGGTCGACCGGGGTCATGTCCTCTTCCAGCCAGTAGCGCATGTTCCGGTATTGCGGACGGATAGTGCATGTGATCTGCGCGCGCGGCTCGGTCGCCTGCACCGCAGCACAGACCTGGCGCAGCATCTCGCCCTTGGCGGCGAGCCCCTCGCGTTCGAAGTCGCGCAGGATAAGCTTGATCTTCATTTCCGACGAACCGCCGGTCATCTCGGTCGCGTGGACAAAGCCCTCCAGGCCGTCGGTGACTTCCGGGGTCATCGTGGCCTGCGGCAGGGTATCGATGATCTTTGCCGCCAGGTGGATGGCGTTCACCAGCTTGCCCTTGGCAAAGCCCGGATGGATCGACACGCCGGTGACGGTGACTTCGGCCGCGTCGGCCGAGAACGTCTCGTACTCGATTTCACCGACCTTGCCGCCGTCGAACGTATAGGCGAAATCCGCCCCGAGATCCTTCGGCAGCGCCTCGTCCACGCCGCGACCGATTTCTTCGTCGGGCGTGAAGGCGATGCGGACCGGCCCATGCGGGATGTCCGGGTGCTCCAGCAGATGGCGAAGCGCGGTCATGATGATGGCCACCCCGGCCTTGTCGTCCGCACCGAGGAGCGTGGTGCCGGACGCGGTAATGATGTCGTGCCCCTGCTTCTCCGCCAGGTACGGAAACTCCTGAGGCGAAAGCTTCAGCGCGGGATCGTCCGGGAAGGTGATGTCGCCGCCATTGTACCGCCGGACCACCCGAGGCTTGACGCCCGTGGCGTTGAATTGCGGCGCGGTATCGACATGGGCAAGCAGCCCGACGGTCGGCCCCGGCGCCGTGCCCGGCAGGGTCGCCAGCACGGCGCCGTATTCGGTGAGGCGAACGTCCTGCGCCCCCCAGCGCGCCGAGTTCGGAGCGCAGCAGTCGCAGGATCTCGAACTGGACGTCCGTGCTCGGCGATGTCGGCGAATCCTCGTCGCTCTGGCTGTCGATCGCCGCGTAGCGCATGAGGCGTTCTTCGAGTTCCTGGTCAAATTGGGTATGCATCCAAGGTCCTGTTTCTTCCGGCAAAGGTACTGGTGGTGGCCGAAGCAGACCCCGCGCCGGACATGGCACGAACGGCGCTGCATCGGGACGCGGGTATGACGGCGTTGCCGCCTCGAAACTCCTGACAAATCGCGGTCAGGCCGGCAACAGTGTTTTGTCCAGCATCATGTGTATGCCCTTGTTTCCGTTCACTGTCTGGGTCACGCGCAAATCACCGGCCAGGGAACAGAGCATGTAGGCCTCGTTGCGGCTGAGAGGACTGAGCTCGGTGATCCATCGGATCATGTCGCGCAGCGCGATCTCGGCGCAACGGTCGAGGTCCTCGTGCATCCCCATCGTGATCCAATGTGTCGGTGTCTCGGCGCGCGGATGGGCTATGTCCATGTCGTCCCGGACACTGAGGCGAAAGCTGCCGGTGAGCGCGGTCTCGATCGCCGTCACACAGACTTCGCCATCGCCCTGTGCGCCATGCCCGTCGCCGCAGGAAAACAACGCCCCCTCGACAAACACCGGCAGGTAGAGCGTACTGCCCGCCACCAATTCCTTGTTGTCCAGGTTGCCGCCGTGGATACGGGGCTGGATCGTCGAGATCCGCCCCCATGCGGGCGGCGGCGCCACGCCCATCACGCCGAAGAACGGTCGAAGGGGCAGATCCGTGCCCCAGGGCATGCGCCCGGTCCCGGCCGCGGCATCGAGCGGGACATGAGTGAAATAGGGCTCGGGGAAGTCCTCGGGCAGGGTGCCGGCCAGCGGCCGGAAATAGGTGTAGCCCCAGTCCTGCCGCAGCGCGACGTCGAGGATTTCCACCGCCAGGACCTGTCCCGGCCGCGCGCCTTTCACAACCACCGGGCCGGTGAGGATATGGCCCGGAAGCTGGCGCTCCGCCTCCATGTGGATCTCATGCACCTCCGGCGGCACATGGAAACCGGCACCCTTTGGCGGCAGGTGCGCCGGTGCGCCGGAAACGGTTTCGATCACCACCGTTTCACCGCTGTCGATCTCGGCAACCGGCGCCCGGGCGGCATCGAAGTAGCCCCAGGCGCATGTCTCCGGGCTGGCGGGGACGCGCAGGGTCATGAGGCCAACGGCAACCGGCTTTCGACCAGTTCCACCCAGAACGAGCAGCCGGCCGGGATCGTTTCATCGTTGAAGTCGTACTCCGGGTGGTGGACCGAGGCGGTATCGCCGTTGCCGATCTGGATATAGGCGCCGGGGCGCGCTTCCAGCATGAAGGCGAAGTCTTCGCCGCCCATGATCGCGGGGGCTTCGGTGTCGACGTCACCGGCGACCTTGGCGGCCACCTCGGCGGCGATCGCGGTTTCGGCCTCGTGGTTCACCATGGCCGGGTAGCCGCGGCGGTAGTCGACCTCTGCGGTGGCGTCGAATACCGCCGCGGTACGCGCGCAGATCTCGGCGATCCGCTGCTCGGCAAGGTCGCGCAGTTCGGCGTCGAAGGTGCGCACGGTGCCGCGCAGGGTCACCACCTGCGGGATCACGTTGAAGCTCTCGCTGTCGGTGCGGAAGCTGGTGACCGAGACCACAAGCGCCTTGGTCGGATCGGCATTGCGCGCGGCGATGGTCTGCAGCGCCATGAGCATCTGCGCCGCGACCACGGTGGTATCGACCACCTTCTGCGGCATCGCCGCATGGCCGCCCTTGCCGGTGACAATGACCTCGAACGTGTCCATCGCGGCATAGAAGGGGCCCGGGCGGATCGAGAAGGTGCCCACGGGCAGCCCGGGCGAGTTGTGCATTCCGTAGACCTCGGCGATGTCGAACCGCTCCATCAGCCCGTCTTTCACCATCGCGTCGCCACCCGCGCCGCCTTCTTCGGCGGGCTGGAAGATGACCGCGACAGACCCCTCGAAATTGCGGCTCTGCGCGAGGTACTTGGCGGCCCCGAGGAGCATCGCGGTGTGGCCGTCGTGGCCGCAGGCATGCATCACACCGGGCGTTTTCGAGGCGTGCGGCAGGCCCGTCGCCTCCTCGATCGGCAACGCGTCCATGTCCGCGCGCAACCCGACAGTCCGGCCCGGGCCGTTGCGGCCATGGATCAGCCCGACCACACCGGTGCGGCCGATCCCCTCGACAACCTCGTCGCAGCCGAAGTCTCGCAGTTTCTCCGCAACGAAGGCGCTGGTCCGGTGGGTCTCGTAAAGCAGTTCCGGGTTTTCGTGCAGATCGTGGCGCCAGGCAGCGATTTCGGGCTGCATTTCGGCCAGACGGTTTCGAATGGGCATGGGAGCTCCTCCTCAGAGATCTTTGTTGGTCAGGATCGAGTGGCCCGGTGCCACCTCGCGGTATTCGGACCGCCCGGGTTCGTGGCCCACCGGAAAGACCGGCGACGGGATCGGGCGGAAATTGAGGTCTTCGCGGACCTTGCGCTGCCCCGGATCGGCCACCGGCACCGCACTCATCAGCGCCTTGGTATAGGGATGCTGCGGTGTCTCGAACACCTGCCGGCGGCTGCCGATCTCGACGATCCGGCCGAAATACATCACCCCGACCCGATGCGAGACCCGTTCGACCACCGCCATGTCGTGGCTGATGAACAGGAACGACACACCCAGCTCAGCCTGGATCGCCATCATCAGGTTCAGCACCTGCGCCTGTACGCTCACGTCAAGCGCGCTCACCGCCTCGTCGGCGATGATGAGTTTCGGGTTCACCGCGAGCGCCCGCGCGATGGCCACGCGCTGGCGCTGCCCGCCCGAGAGTTCATGCGGAAACCGTTTCATGAATGCCCGCGGCAGCCCGACCTGGTCGAACAGTTGCGCCACGCGGTCGGTCACCGCCGCGCCCGACTGGCCGGCGAAATTGCGCATCGGCTCGGCCACCTGCTCGGCCAGCCGCATATAGGGGTTGAGCGAGGCAAACGGGTCCTGGAACACCATTTGCATCTCGCTCCAGGCGCGGCGCTGCTCGCTGCCGTCGAGACCGGTGATTTCGCGCCCGTCGAGGACGATCTGGCCCGATGTCGGGGCGGTCAGCCCGAGGATCGAACGGCCGCAGGTCGACTTGCCGCATCCGCTTTCGCCCACCAGCGCCATCGTTTCGCCGGCGTTGATGCTGAAACTCACGTCCTCGACCGCATGGACGTTGGCGATCGTGCGCCGCAACACGCCCCCCTTCACCGGGTAACGGGTGGTCAGGTTCATCACTTCCAGCAGCGGTTTGGCCTTGGCCACCGGGGGCGGCGGTGCGGCGCGGACTGCGGCGGCGTCACCGATCAGCCGCATCGGTTCCGGCGCGGGCATGCCGCGCATTTCCCCGAGCCGAGGCACGGCGGCCAGCAATGCGCGGGTGTATTCCTCTTTCGGGTTGTTGAAGATCTCTGCGACCGGGCCTTCCTCGACGAGTTTGCCGCGATACATCACCACGACGCGGTCCGCCATCTGGGCCACGACCGCCATGTCGTGAGTGATGAACATCACCGCCATGCCGGTTTCGCGCCGCAGCCGGTCGATCAGCGCCAGGATCTCGGCCTGGATCGTCACGTCGAGCGCGGTTGTCGGTTCGTCGGCGATCAGCAGCCGGGGGCGGCAGGCGATGGCGATGGCGATCACGACCCGCTGGCGCATGCCGCCCGACAACTCGTGCGGATATTGCTGCAACCTGCGTTCGGGCTCGGGGATGCGGACTTCTTTCAGGAGTTCGAGCGCGCGCGCCCGTGCCTCTGACGGCGACAGATCGAGATGAAGGCGCAGCCCGTCGGTCATTTGCCGTTCGATGGTCAGGACCGGATTCAGCGACGTCATCGGCTCCTGGAAGATCATGCCGATCTCGTTGCCGCGGAGCGCCCGCATGGCGTCCGGCGTGGCCCTGGCCACGTCGACCACGCCAGCGCTGGCGGCAAATTCGAGCGCCCCCCCGGTGATCGTGCCGCCGCCGAATTCGACCAGCCGCATCAGCGACAGAGAGGTCACCGATTTGCCCGATCCGCTTTCGCCGACCACGCAGACCGTCTCGCCCGGGGCAATGGTGAAGCTCACGTCTTCGACGCCGACGATCGGGCCGTCTTCGCCCTGGAACTCCACCCGCAGGTTGCCGATGGAAACGAGCGTCTTGGAAGGATCGTCGAGCATCACGAGGCTCCCTTGCTGCGGGGATCGAGCGCGTCGCGCAGGGCGTCGCCGAACATGTTGAGACCGAGAACGGTCAGAGCCACGGCGCCGCCCGGAACGAGCGCCGTCCAGGGGGCCCGGTCGAGATAGTCCCGCGAGGCCTGGATCATCAGCCCCCAGGAGGCATCGGGCGGTTGCGTGCCCAGACCGAGAAAGCTCAGGCCTGCCTCGGCCAGGATGGCGAAGGCGAGGCTGATGGTGGATTGTACGATCACCGCCGGCATGATGTTGGGCAGGATGTGGCGAAAGATCAGCCGCGCATCGGAATTCCCGGCGGTGCGCGCGGCCTCGACATAGGGCATCTGCGCCACCCGCAACGCCTCGCCGCGGATGATGCGCGCCAGGAACGGGGTGAAGGCGACGCCGATGGCGATCACCGTGTTCTGCAAATTTGGACCGAGCACGGCACTGATGGTGAGGGCGAGCAGCAGCGCCGGAAAACTCAGAAGCGTATCGACGAGACGCATCAGCACGTTGTCGGTCCGCCCGCCGAGATAGCCCGAGATCAGGCCGAGCGGCAGGCCGAGGACGATCGACATGAGCACCGCAGCCGCAGCGATCATGATCGAGGTCTCTGCGCCAAGCAGCACCCGATACATCAGATCGCGTCCGAGCTGGTCGGTGCCGAGCGGGTGGGCGAGCGACGGCGTCGCAAGGCGGGCCCGGATATCCATGGTGGTGGCGAAATCTGCCGGGATCAGCAGCGGCGCAATGAGGGCGACGAGCAGGATGCCGATCACCAGCACGGTGCCAATCATGCCCTTGGCATTTCGGAAGGCGGCCGGGATTTTCATGACAGGCGGATCCTCGGGTCGACCAGCGTGTAGAGAAGATCGACGATCAGGTTGGCGAGCATCACCACGGCGGCGATGACGAAGACGCTGGCCTGGATCAGCGGCATGTCGCGATTGAGCAACGCCTGATAGGTGAGCCACCCCATACCGGTGTAGTTGAACAGCGACTCGATGACGATGATCGAGCCGAACAGATAGCCCACCTGCAAACCGGCGACCGTCATCACCGGGCCGATGGCATTGCCAAGCCCATAGCGCCAGATCACGGTGCGTTCCGCCAGGCCCTTGGCCCGGGCGACGCGGATGAACTCCTGTTTCAGGATGCCGGTCATGGTGGCCCGGGTCATCCGGGTGAGGTGCGCCATCAACCCGAGGCCCAGCGCGAAGGCCGGCAGGAGCGCGTGCCGGACGGCGCCGGCAAGGTCTTCGGTCGGATCGACAAAGCCTGAAGACGGCAGCCACTGCAGGCCGCGCGCGAACAGCAGGATCATCATGATCCCCCAGAAGAAGTCCGGCAGGCTGACGCCAAGGAGCGCGGCCGAGCTGGCGGTGGTGTCCTGCCAACGGTTCGGGTGCACCGCGGCCCAAACCCCGAGCGGGACGGCAAAGAGCAGCGCGATGGTCATCGAGAACACCACGATCATCGAGCTGGCGGTGATCTTTTGCAGAAGCAGCGGCGCGATCGGTTCCTTGAACACGAGCGACGTGCCCCAGTCGCCCGTGAGCATGCCGCCGACCCAGCGGCCGTACTGGACCAGCAGCGGCTCGTTCAGGCCGAGCGACTCGCGCAGCCCGGCGAGCGCCTCGGAGTTCGATTGCGTGCCCATGATCATCATCGCCACGTCGCCGGGCAGGATATTGGTCACGGCAAAGGTGATTGCCGAGATCAGGAACAGGGTCAGGACCATCGAAAACAGGCGGTTGACGAGATAGCTCACGGGGCCGGGCCCTTTCTGTCCGAGCGGCGCGGATGGCGCGCCGGTGTCGGTTCACGTCCGGTGGGGGAGGGGGAGCGCGCGTGATCTGCGCGCTCCGTTCGGATTCAGGCGGCGAGCCAGACCTTGTGGAAATTGAGGTTCGAGCCGTTCGGGTGAACGACGGTATCGAGCCCCATCACCGATGGCTGGGCGCCGATCGTGCCGTTGCGGAACCACAGGATCACGTCGAGGGTCTCGTCGTGGATCACTTTCTGCACTTGCTTGTAGATGTCGGCCCGTGCTTCGGGATCGACGGTCACACGCGCTTTGGCGGTCAGTTCATCGATCATCGGGTTGGAAATGTTGCGGTAGTTGAATGCCCCCTCCGTGTTCCACAGCGAGTAGTAGAGGAAGTCGGATTCCCAGAGCGTGAAGAAGTTCATCATCGTGATCTGGTAATCCTTGTCGACCCAGCACTGGCTCAGCCAGTCCGACCAGGTGAGCTGCTCGATCGAGGCGTCGACGCCCGCCAGGCGGAACCACTCCAGCATGATCTGCGCGGATTCCACATGGTAGGGGTAGTTCGTCGTCACCTTGAACACGACCTTGAGCTCGCCGTCGCCATAGCCCGCTTCCGCCAGCAGGGCCTTGGCCTTTTCGATGTCTTGCGGACGCTGGACGAGATCGTGGTTGTAGGCCGCCGAGGTCGGGTAGCTCGGCGAGGCCGTGACCGCCCCTTCGGCATAGAGCGTGTTCATCAATGCTCCGTAGGGCAGATCCGGCAGCGCGACCTCGACGGGCTCGAAACCGAGGTCGCGCACCGCCTGCAGCGCGGCATGATCGATCTCGGTCGCGCCCTCGCCGAAGGCTTCGGGCAGGTAGCCGATCTTCAGCCCGGAAATGTCGCGGGCGGCATCGAAGCTGAACGGCGCCTGGATCGACGACCGGTCGTCCGGATCGGCACCGTTGATCGCCGCGAGCACGAGCGCGGTGTCTTCCACGTAGCGGCAGATCGGGCCGATTTTGTCGAGCGACCAGCACAGCGCCATCGCCCCGGCGCGGCTGACCCGACCGAATGTGGGTCTGAGGCCGGTGGTGCCGCAGCGTTGGCTCGGCGAGGTGATCGAGCCAAGCGTCTCGGTGCCGATGGAAAAGCCACAAAGCCCGGCGGCGGTCGCCGAGGCGGAGCCCGCCGAGGATCCCGAGGCGCCTTCCTCGGTATTCCACGGGTTGCGGGTGCGTCCGCCGTACCAGATGTCGTTGTAGGCCAGGGCGCCAAGCGTCGTTTTGCCCAGCAGCACGGCGCCCGCCGCGCGCAGCATCGTCACGATCCGGGCGTCGCTGTCGGGCACGCGGTCCTGGAACGGCTCGGCCCCCCAGCCGGTGACAATTCCCCTGGTGTCGAACAGGTCTTTCACGCCGTAGGGAATGCCGTGCAGCGGCCCAAGCGACCTGCCCTCGGCGGTGAGCGCATCCATCGCGTCGGCCTCGGCCAGGGCGAGCTCCGGCGTGACCGTGGCAAAGCAGAAAAGGTCCGGGTTCAGCTTCTCGATCCGCGCAAGGTAGATCTCGGTGAGGCGGCGGCTGGTGAGCGCGCCCGAGGCGATCCAGGCGCCTAGGTCGGGCAGCGAGGCAAAGGCGATGTCGTCATCGTTTTCGGGCAGCGGGCGGGTCGAGGCGGTTGCGAACATGCCCTCGTCGGCAGGCATCTCGAACCCGGGCAGCCGTGGATCGAAGCGCAGCGCCATCGGCACATCGTTGGCCATCGGCACGCGGCGCCGGGCGAGCGCAGAGGCGATCTGACCTTCCAGGTTGCCGAGCATCTGAGCGCGCTCCTCGGGGGTATAGGCAATCCCCATCAGGCGCTCGGCGCCTTCGATGTCGGTGCTGCGGATCGTCGGTTCAGTCGCTGAGTGCCTCGTCGTTTGCATGGGGCAGGGTGGGTTTGGCCGGCGTGTCGGCCTCGGTCCGGGATGTGGCTTCGCGCAGCATCGCCTCGTAGCGGGTGACCAGGTGGTCGCGCATCGCGTCGCGCGCTCCTGCCTCATCTCCTGCCTCGATCGCGGCGATGATCCGCAGATGTTGGCGCTCGGTTTCGCGCAGCGAGTCCTCGGACCGGGTCAGCGGGCGCACGTCCTGCCAGGCGTCGGTTGCCCGGCTCTCGTCGAGAATGGCGAACACCGTCAGCAGCGCGTGATTGTGCGCGCTTTTCGCGATCTGACGGTGCAAAGCGGAATCCCACAGCTCGATCATCTGGTCGTCGCCGGCTTCGAGCCGTCGCTGCGCCAACCGGCGCATCCGTTCGACCTCGTCCGGCTGTGCCCGGCGGGCACAAAGCGCAGCAATCTCGGGCTCGATACTGAGCCGGGCCTCCATCACCTCAATGGGTGTTGCCGTCGCCTTTACTTCACGGGCGATCTCCGACACCGGCTCGATCGGCTGACCGGCAAAGGTGCCCTTGCCCTGACGCCGCCAGATCAATCCCTCGGCCTCGAGGGTCGCCAGTACCCGACGCACCATCCGCCGGCCCGCGCCGGTCGCAACACACAGCTCCCGCTCCGTTGGCAATCGGCCGTTCGCGCCGAGGTGGCCGGCACGGATCATGCGCATCAGGTGGTTGCGGACTTCGATGGCGGACGGTGTTTCGGTCATGGAACTTTTCGCAGGCCTGACGTACCAATTTCAATTTGGTTCACCCAATTGGGCGGACACATCCTGCCCAAAGCAAACCCCACGCGACGCAGATGGCGCTTTCGCGGCGCAAGTTTCACATTCGCACAATTTTTGGCCTGCTGGAGTAACGCCATGCAAAACAGGGCAGCGGGATTCCAAGACGCTGTTGGAAAGCGGGGCATTCGCACGCTGCCGAATCCCCCCGAACACAAAAGGACGATGCTCGGCTCGATGTGTGTTCCAAATCTCGATTGGTTCGGCTTCCGCCGGAACGTGATGGACACCGACCGCCCGATCTCACGCCCATCCGCCCGCATGGCATCAGCATGGCCTGCGTCAGTCGGCTGGCCGGTGCAGGTCGCGCCGCAATGCCCGGCCACGGTCTGCGCTCCGTTGCCGCCGCAATGGCCTCCTGCTGGCGTCCGGAGTGCGCTTCGGGTTCCCGCTGAGGAAGCAGCGCGATGGCATCTGCGCAGGGCGGTGGCTCCAGGGGCTCTCCGCCGACAGGAGCCGAAAACCGTGGTCGAAGCCCGACCGGCGCCGAAAGCTCTTCAACATGGTCGTGATCGCAAACCGGCGGCGCCGCTTCCTGCTGCTAATGCCGACCCGCACGGCCGAACCGGCAGAATAGGTGACCGCCATCGCCGGTCTCCTCACCGGCAAGGTGTCGCACGGTACGTCGCGGCAGTTACGTTCGCCTGCCCGACCCGGGTCGACAACCTTCCCAGCATCGTACTTGAGGCGCAGTGTTCCGGGGGGCCCGCCGTCGGCTTTTCATCGAGCGTCCGGACCGATGCCGTCGGGGAGCCGGCGCGCCTCGCCCGCGCGCCCCCTGCGCGGTCCTAGCGGGCGCCGCGAAAACGCCGGATCGCGCGCTTCACCCGTCGCGAAAGGCGCCTGTGAACGGGTATCGACAACAGCTCCTGCACCCGGCGGATCGCTGCCGGGTTGGCGTCGAACGAATCCGGCAGATCACCGTCGAACTCTGTCCGCAGGGTCAACGGTTCTTCCTTCGATGGTTTCGTGAAATGCGTGCCGCTCCCGTCCAGCCCGATATTGCGGGTGAACGACAGCGTGGGATTGAGGCAAAGCCCGCCCGCCTCGAAAATGGTCGCGTACCAGAACACCGCCCAGGTGTGGATATGCCCCTCGGCATTGTCCTCAATCTGGGTGAAGAAATCATGTGCCCCGCCCAGGTCGAAGGCATGCCGTTGCTCGGGGGACCATTCGCGCAGGATCCGCTCGGGCGCGCGCCGGTAGGCCTGCCAGCGGTCCGCCCAGGTGGCCCAACCCCAGCAGTTCATCACCGGAAAGAAGAAGTAGGGCGGCAGGCCCTGCGGGTCGATCCGGTAGGACCAGCCGCTGATGTGCCAGACCTTGGGTGTGTCGCGGTACCGGACGAGCGCCGCGTTCATGTAGTCGAGGAAGCCGGGCGACGTCTCGATGTCGTCCTCAAGGACGATCGCGCGACCGAACCGCGACATTACGTCGGACACGCCTTGCGCGATGTTCTCTGCAAGGCCGAAATTGTCCGGGCGCGCCACCATCGTCACCGAGCGGAAACCCTGCGCGGCGGCGGCGATCCGTCGCGTTTCCTCGACTGCGACGCGGTCGCGCGCGTCGCGCGGGCCATCCGCATAGACGATGAGATCCGTCTCTTTCGCCCCGGCATTCGCCGCCAGCGCCGTGAGGGTTCGCCGCGTGTGGTCCGGGCGGTTGAAGACGAAAAGCACCACGGGCGCCTTGGCCCCGATCATTCCTGCGCCTCGGCTTTGAACGCGCGCAGGATCCGGGCGGCGGCGGCGAATATGTTGAGCGAGCGTGTCATCGCCCGGCCGGTCGGGCGCAGATGCTTGAACATCAGGCTGCTCCCATGCGACGCCAGCCAGTAGGATACGACCGTGGCGGCGGCGGCGCCGATCCCGCCGTACCGCGGGATCAGGAGCAAATTCAGGACGACATTGGCGCCGGCGGCCAAGGCCGTGGTGGCGGTCGTCGTCCAGAGCCAGCCCTGGGCAATCAGGATCGGTCCGCGGCCGGACCCCAGGGCGACCCAGGGCAGGGCCAGCAGGAGGACCAGGACCATCGGCAGACCCATTGCGTAGTCTGCGCCGAACACCGGTTCGAACAGCAAATAGCTTGCGAGGCCGACCGCGAGCATCGTGCCCACTCCCGCAACGAACATGACGTCGTAGAGCCGCTGGGACTGGCGTTCGAACGCCTCGGGCCCCGCCTTGTGGGCGCGCAGGATGCTGGCGAAGAAGCTCGCGCGGAGCGCCACCGGGACGACCAGGGCGGCGTCGGCAACCCGCACCGCGACCCCGTAGAGGCCAAGCTCCGTCTCGGTCGAGAGATGGCCCAGCATCACCTGGTCGATCCGCATGTAGATGATGACGGCGAAGCCCGACAGCATCAGCGGCCAGCCTTCGCGCACGAGGCTGGCGAGGCGCGCGCGATCGAACCGGGGCACCGGCACCGCGCCGGTCGCGACCGCATAGGCCAGGAGTGCCGCCACGGCGAGCAGGGCGGCTTCGGCGCTCCGCATGGAGACGAAGGCGTCGAGCCCCGCCTCGCGCAACACCAGCATCAGCGTCGCCGCGGCGATCGCGAGCGCGGCGAGGATCCGCGGCACCACGACCCAGCCCATGCGCTCGCGCGCCGTGAACCAGGCGTTGAACACTTCGCCGGGCTGGGCGAGCAGGCGCAGGCTCGCGACCGCAATGAGCAGCGTGGTCACCCCGGCGGGCCCGCCGAAGGCCGCGACCGAAAGGATCGCGAGCCCGGCCCCGACAAGCGCGCCGCCGGCCTGGATCACGAGCGCCGCGCCGAGCATCGCGTGCGCATTGTCCGGGTCGGCCGCGACATGGCGCATGGTGATCTCCGAAAGGCCGAAGCCTGCGAGCGGCGCGAACAGGGCGACGAGCCCGAACAGGTAGGTATAGGCCCCGAAGCCCGCGGGCCCGAGGTGGCGCGCGACGATCGTCATGACGAAAAACCCGATCGCCACGCCGACCGCGCGTTCGAACACCAGCCAACTGGCGTTCTTCGCTTTGGTTTTCGCGGGAGACGGCATCGGGGGGATGCTCCGTTGCGGCGTGTTCGGGGTTCTTTAACAGGGCAATCGCCCCTTCGACAACTGGCCGTTCTCGGCGGCGCCGGCGCCGGGAAACGGACCGCGCCCGCTCACATTCGCCACCGTTCCGCGTGCGGGTCGGAAAACACCCACGGCAGCTTCGCAAGGACATTGCCGGTTTGCGGTTGTCATCGGCGCGATATTCCGCTCAGGTCACTGCGAAAGCAACAACCCAAGGCGGTTCGACGTCCCATGCCACGGTCCCGGGGCCTCACCCGAATGCTGATGTCGCAAGACCATCGCGCTGCACGGCAGATCGCCGGGCGGCGGCTGAAGCATGGAAGCTATTTCGGTCTCAACGCCCTCGACCGGAAACTCGAGAAATACGTCGATTACGACAACGGTTTCTATGTCGAACTCGGAGCGAATGACGGCTACACCCAGTCGAACTCGTTCTACTTCGAGCTGAAACGCAACTGGCGCGGGATCCTGATCGAGCCTTCGCCGCACAAGTACCTGCAATGCCTGAAGTTTCGTGGACAGGCGAACGACATATACTGCAATGCCTGCGTCGGGTTCGACTACCCCGAGAAATTCGTCGAGATTGTCTATGCGAACCTGATGTCCTTTGCCCCCGAGATTGCCCGGGACCTCGCCGACCCCGCCGCGCATCTGGACCTCGCACGGACACACATGGACGCGACCGAGACCACCTTCAGCTTCGGCGCCGTGGCGGTCCCGCTCAGCTCGCTCCTGGATCGCAGTGCGGCACCCGACGTGATCGACTTCCTGTCTCTCGACGTGGAGGGAGGCGAGTTCGACGTGCTCACCGGCATCGACCATGCCCGCCATCGGTTCCGTTACATTCTGGTCGAAGCGCGCGAACCGGAACGGATCGAAGCCTATCTCGCCGACAACGGCTACAGGCTCGCCGACCAGTTCACCCACCACGATTATCTATTCGCCTCGGAGCCGCCGGCGGGGTGAACCGGTGCCGGGCGACCGCGCCCCTGGGCGGATGCCCGGGCGGGGTCTGCGCGCCGGAGCGGTCCATGGTTCTTTCCGGCAACCGTCAATTGCGGTAGTCCGGGAGCCGAGGCCCCAAGCAGGACGTCGCACCGCAGATGAATTCGAACCTGTCGACACCCGGAGAAACCGGGCGGGATATCGGCCCTGCCGCAGCGCGCCGGGCGGCGGCTTTCGTCAGCCACGTGCCCCTTTCCCGCATGTCCGGCGGCGGCGGGTACAGTCGCGTGGTGTTCGATCTGTTCTCCCGGTTTTTCACGATCCGGCCGCTCGCGCCGGGCGATGACCATCCGGAGCCTTCGCGGCTCGGCTGTGTCGCGCGGGGGATCGCGTCCCGCCGACCGTCGAAGTCGGTCTATGCCGAAGCGACGGGGCTGGCCGGGATCCTGTCCGGCGCCACGTTCCCCGACGGAGATGTCCTGGTCCTCAACGGACCCGACGCGTTGGGACTGGTCGAACGGACCGCCGGCGGCGCGCCTTTCGTGCTGATCTGCCACAACCTGGAAGCGGACACCTTCGCCCGCCAGGTAGCCCGGCAGCCGCTGCCGGTCCGCCTCCTTCTCGCGGGCGACGTGCGGCGCTACCACGCGCTCGAAGACCGAGCGTTCCGGTCCGCCGCCCTGATTGTGGCCATCTCGGAAATCGAAGCCGCCGCGCTCCGCAGGCGCTACCCCGACGCACGCGTGGTGCATGTGCCGCCCTGTTTCGGCGCGCTGCCCGCCGCGAAACAGGCGTATCTGCCCCGGTCGCCCCTGCGGTTCGGCTTCGTCGGCAAGATGAGCTGGTGGCCCAACCGCGACGCGGTGGACTGGCTGAGCTCCGAACTCCTGCACCCGATGCCCGCCGGCCGCGAACTCCATCTCTTCGGCGCCGGCAGCGAGGCCTGGCACGACCCGGCGCGGGGCATCCATGGCCATGGCTTCGTCGAGGACGCATCGGCCATCTGGAACGGGGTCGACGTGATGCTCTGCCCGATGCGCGACGGCGGTGGCGTCAACATCAAGGTCGTCGACACACTGGCACGCCAGACGCCGTTGGCGACCACGTCCTTCGGCCTGAACGGTCTCGGTCTCGGCCCCGCGGACCGCCCCGGCCTGCGCGTGATCGACGGAACCGAAGCCTGGCGCGATTTCCTGCACGGCGACGACGTGTTTCGCTTTGCCGGCACCGCACCCGACCCGGACCTCGCCCGGCAATTCCTGGCCGACCGCTACGAACCGCGCCTCCGCTCGGCGCTCAAGGATGCAGGGCTACTCCCATGAGCACACCTTTCTTCTCGATCATCACCGTCGTCTACAATGCCGAAGACGTGCTCGAAGGGACGGCGCGCTCGTTGATGGAGCAGAGCACGACGGATTACGAGTGGATCGTGGTCGACGGGGCATCGAAGGATGCCACGCTCGACATCGCCCGGCGTTTCGCGGTCGAGGGACGAGATACCGTGGTGTCGGAGCCCGACCGCGGCGTCTACGACGCGATGAACAAGGGCCTACGGCTGGCGCAAGGCGAAGTCGTCCAGTTTCTCAACGCCGGCGACCGTTTGGCCAACGCCGAGGTGCTGGCCCATGTTGCCGCGGCCTTCGGCGAGGATGTCGATGCGGTCTACGGCGATACCATTCTCGAACTCGCCGATGGCCGCGTGGTGACCCGCGTGGCCTTCGACCCGCAGACCCATATTCACCGCCGGATGCCGATCTCGCACCAGTCGCTGTTCACCCGGCGGGCCCTGCAGCTCCAACACCCGTTCGATCTGTCGTTCAGGATCGCCGCCGATTACGCCTCGCTCGCCGCGATGGTCCATGCCGGCGCCCGGCTGGCCTATATCGCCGAGCCTCTGAACATCAACACCATCGTTCCCGACGCGATCTCCATTTCCGGCAAGACGCGGTCGGCGGCCGAAGACTTCGCCATTCACCGCACCATCCTCGAACGCCCCCTGGCGGAGGCGCTGGTCACCTACCTGCGCAAACGGGTGGTGATCCTCGGGGTCAGCGTGCTCCAAGCGCTGCCCGCGCCGGTGTTCGACCGGCTCCCCGCAAAGATCCGCAAAAGGGTCTACTGAGCCGTCCCGGCCCGGGGATACGCGGCGAAGGTCTCCTCGGCCACCCGCGCCCAGGCATAGCGTGTCCGCGACACCGCCTGCGCCGTTTCGAGAAATCTCGCCCGCTCGGCCGGATCCCATCCCGCAACCTCGGCGATCTTCTCCGCCCAGGCCCGGGCGTCGCCCGCGGGCAGGTGAAACCCGGTCTCCCCGTCCACGAGCGCCTCGCAGAGCCCGTCGATGGCCGAGGCCAGGACCACGGCCCCCGAAGCGGCCGCTTCCGTCGCGACCAGGCCGAACCCTTCGAATTCGCCGATCTCGGTGTCGATGTTCGGCACCACGACGCAGAGCGCGCCGGCGTATTTCATCCCCAGCGCGTCCTGTGGCAGGGGGCCGAGGAATTTGACACGCGGGTGCTTGAGCGCCGCGCCTTCCGCTTCGTCCCAGACCGTACCGGCGACTTCCAGCCGCAGGGTGTCCGGCAGCAGCGGCAGGACATTCTCGACGAACCACGCAAGACCCTTGCGCCGAACGAGACGGCCGGCGAACAGGAGGGTCGGGCCGGGGAGCGGCGCGGGCCCGGCGAAAAGCGCATCTGCGGCGAGCGGGACGATGCGGACATCGTCGAAGCCGATCCCCTGGACTGCGCGCGCGGTCGCGCCCGAGTTGGCGAGCACGATGGCGCCCGGCAGCAGGCGGTGCGCGAGCGCCAGATAGGCCCCGTAGAGCCGGCCCTTCAGCCCGCCCCGCGCCGGGTAGCTCACATCCGTGCCATGTGCCGACAGCACCACCTGGGTGCGCCGGCTGCGCATCCGTGCGGCAAGCCCGAGCGGCCAGGACGCCATGTCACCGACATGGGTCACGTCGACAGGCGGTCGAGCAAACGCCAAGGCAAAAAAAGTACGTGCGCCGAAAACAACGATCTGCGCAGGCGTGGGGGCCGACCCGTCCGTGCGCCCGGGAAGGGCGATGACGTCGAGGTCGCATCTGGCGCCAAGCAGGTCGGTGAGGCGTTTCGAATAGGTCTCCATCCCGCCCACGGCGGGGGGCCACTTCCGGGTCACGAACCGGACCGCAGGGGCGTATTGCGGGGGCATTCGCAACTCCGGGCAGATCGGTAGGGGACCGTCCCATAATTGCTGGGTGTCTTCAAGCGCGATGTCCGTCGGCCCGAGACCGCGATGGTGTGACCAGGGCGATATCACGGCTTGGGGTCCATCCTCCGCCAGGCGGCACCGCGATGGGTGGACTTCGTGGAGCCCGCCGGACCGTGTTGGCCGGGATTGAACGGGTGTTCTCGCGGAGCGCGGCCATGTCCGATGACATCGTCGCCTTTTGCCGAACGACCTCCACTGATCCTTCGACCGGGCATTGTGACCGGCCCCCGAAGCCGCGGCGGTTTCGAACGGCGCGTCGCATCACCGCGGGCGAGGAGGGGCGATGCCGCGTCGAACGCGGGCTCTCGTGCCGGAAGCGCGCGAACGCCGCGTCAGACATTTTGCCTGGTGCAGATGCGGGCTCGGGATCCCCGGTCTGTCCCCGGCCGCCGACATGCCCCTGAACCTTGCCGTTGCAGGGCGGGTCGGCCATGGCCCCGGTTTCGACAGGGGGTCCGGCGGCCGCCTGCAGGTATCTAGTGTTTCAACATGATGTGACGGGCCACGGTGTAGTCCTCGAGCGCATACATCGACATGTCCTTGCCGTAGCCAGACGCCTTCAACCCGCCGTGCGGCATTTCGTTGGTGAGCATGAAGTGGGTGTTGATCCAGGTGGCGCCGTATCGAAGTTGCGCGGCCGTCGCCATCGCCCGGCCGATGTCCTTGGTCCAGACCGAAGAGGCGAGGCCGTAATCGCTGTCGTTGGCCCAGGCAACCGCCTCGTCGACATCGTCGAAAGGTGTGACCGACACCACCGGGCCGAAGACCTCGCGCTGAACGATCTCGTCATGTTGCTTGGCGCCGGCCACGACGGTGGGCGCATAGTAATAGCCGTTCGCTCCCGCGACACTGCCGCCGGTCGTGATCTCGACATGGTTGAGTTCGCGGGCGCGCTCGACGAAGCTCGCGACCCGGTCGCGCTGGCGCGAAGAGATCAGCGGGCCGATCTCATTCCGGGTGTCGTCATCATGGTCGTAGACGATCTCCGAGACCGCGCTGGTCAGGTCGGCGACGAGATTGTCGTAAGTCTTTCTGGAGGCGTAGACGCGGCAGGCGGCGGTGCAATCCTGGCCTGCGTTGTAATAGCCGAAGGCGCGCAGGCCGTCGACGACCTCTGCAAGGTCGGCATCGTCGAACACGATCACCGGGGCCTTGCCGCCAAGTTCCAGATGGGTGCGTTTCACCGATTTCGACGCGGCCTGAAGCATCTTTTTACCGGTGGCCACGTCGCCCGTGAGCGAAATCATGTCGACCCCTTTGTGCGTGACCAGCGCATTGCCCACTGTCTCGCCACGGCCGGTCACGACGTTGACCACGCCTTTCGGCAGCTCCTCGGCGAGGATGCGGGCGAACCTGAGAGCGGTGAGCGGGGTCTGCTCGGAGGGTTTGAACACCACCGTATTGCCGCCCGCGAGCGCGGGGGCGAGTTTCCACGCCATCATCATGAGCGGGTAATTCCACGGCGCGACCGAGGCAACGACGCCAATGGGATCGCGCCGGACCATCGAGGTGAAGCCTTGCAGGTACTCCCCCGCGACCGGGCCGTGCATGTTGCGCACGGCTCCCGCGAAGTAGCGGTATGTGTCCACGATGGCAGGGATTTCGTCGCCAATGGCGGCATTGATCGGCTTGCCGCAATTCAGCGCTTCGAGAGCGCCGAAGGCCTCGGCCTCGGCCTCGATCCGATCGGCGATCCTGAGAAGCGCGGCGGCGCGGTCGGCGGGCGTGGTCCGCGCCCAGCCTGCGAAAGCCGCCTGTGCGCCGGCCACCGCGGCATCGACCTGATCGAGCGAAGCCTCGGGCAGCTCCAGGATCGTCTCGCCGGTGCGCGGGTTGAAGATCGTCTCGGACGACTCGGTGCCGTCGGTAAACTCTCCGTTGATCAGGAGTTGCGTATCCATGGTGTCCTCCGCTTTCAGGATCATTTGCCCCCGCCTGCGGTCTCGGTGCCGCCGCGGGTCAGGTAATAGGCGCCGAGGATCGGCAGGAAGGTGACCAGCACGACGACCATCGCCACCACATTCGTCACCGGGCGCTGGCGGGGCCGCACGAGTTCTTCGAGCATCCAGATCGGCAGGGTCTGCTGCTGGCCCGCGGTGAACGTGGTCACGATCACCTCGTCGAAGGAGAGCGCGAAGGCCAGCATGCCGCCCGCGAGCAGGGCGGTACCGATGTTGGGCAGGACGACGTGGCGGAAGGTCTGGAACCCGTTGGCGCCGAGATCGGCCGAGGCTTCGAGCATCGAGCCCGACAGCCGGCGGAACCGGGCGACCGCGTTGTTGTAGACCACGACGATGCAGAAGGTGGCGTGGCCCAGGATGATTGTCAGCGTCGAATACGGGATGTCGCCGAGGTTGAATGCGGAGCGCAACGCGATGCCGGTGATGATCCCGGGCAGCGCGATTGGCAGGATCACGAGGAGCGAAACCGCCTCGCGCCCAAAAAAGCGCGCTTGGCTGATCGCAGCGGCGGTGAGGGTTCCGAGCACCAGTGCAATCAGCGTCGAGACGGTCGCGACTCGCACCGAGAGCCCCAGCGCCTGCCAAACGTCGGGCCGGTTCCAGGTGACCTCCAGCCATTTCAGCGTCAGTCCGGGCGGCGGCCATTGGTAGGTGCGATCTTCGGTGGTGAAGGCGTAGACGAAGATCAACAGGATCGGCAGGTGCAGGAAGGCGAGCCCGGCGAAAGCGGCGATCCTCAGGCCCAGACTGGCACGGTCAGAGTGCATCGAAAGCCCCCTGGCGCTTGGCCATCCACAGATAGAAACCCATGATGAAGACGGGCACGACGGCGAAGGCGGCCGCGAGCGGAATGTTCCCCGCAATGCCTTGGTGGGCGTAGACGGCCTGGCCGATGAAATTACGCGACGAACCGATGATCTGCGGGATGATGTAGTCGCCCAGCGTCAGCGAGAAGGTGNNATCGAGCCCGCGATCATCCCCGGCAACGCGAGCGGCAGGATCACGTGGCGCAGCGTCTGGCGACGCGAGGCGCCGAGGTCGTCGGAGGCCTCGAGGAGGTTGACGGGGACGCGTTCGAGCGAGGCCTGCAGCGGCAGGATCATATAGGGCAGCCAGACATAGAGGAACACGAGAAAGGTGCCGATGTAGCTCACCGAGAGCGAGCTGCCCCCGATCACCGGCAGCGCCAGGATCGCGTTCAACACCGCGCTCGCACCGATCCCGTCGACCGCCCAGGTGAGGATGCCTTCCTTGGCGAGGATCAGTTTCCAGGCGTAGACCTTGACCAGGTAACTCGACCAGAGCGGCAGCATCACCGCGAGATAGAAGAAGGCTTTCATCCGGCCGCGGGCATAGCGGGCGGCGTAGAAGGCGATGGGGAAGGCGATGATGGCCGAGGCGACAGTGACCGAAGCGGCCATGAGCGTGGTGCGCAGGATGATGTCGAAATTCGCCGGTCGGAGCAATTCGCCATAGGTTTTCAGCGTGAACCGGTAGTTGATGAGCCCGGTGAACTCGTCGATCGAGAAGAAGCTTTGCAGCAGCAGCGCGATGAGCGAGCCAACATAGACCACGCCGAGCCAAAGGAGCGGCGGCCCGAGCAGGATCGCCAGGAACACCCGGGGCCGGCGCCAGAACAGATCGGAAAGGGATCCTGCAAGGTTGGCGCGGGTCTGCATGCTCAGCTCTCGTCCATCCGGTGCAGCGCACCGTCTGCCCAGGTGAGCGCGACCCTCTCGCCCTCCGAGGGCGCCGCGTGGAGCGCTGCAAGATCGGCGGTGATCGTGTTGTCGCCGACATCGACGACAATGCGGTTGACCGGTCCCATGTAGCGGCTGCTGACCACCGTGCCGTCGAGGCGGCCCTGGCCCGCCGGCGCGATGCCGACGACTTCGGCGCGCAGGCTGGCCCAACCGCCGGGTTCGCCTGCGCGGGCACAAAGGTCGGGCGATAGCACGTTGGCTGAGCCGACGAAATCGGCCACGAACCGCGTCCGCGGGCGCTGGTAGATGTCTTCCGGAGGCCCAAGCTGCACGATCTTTCCGTGGTTGAACACGGCGACCCGATCCGCCATCGACAGTGCTTCGCTCTGGTCGTGGGTGACGAAGACGAAAGTGATGCCGAGCGCACGCTGCAGCGCCTTCAGTTCGACCTGCATCGCTTCACGGAGTTTCAGATCGAGTGCACCGAGCGGTTCGTCGAGCAGAAGGACCTTGGGCTTGTTCACCAGCGCCCGGGCGAGCGCCACGCGCTGGCGCTGGCCGCCGGAAAGCTGGGCGGGCTTGCGGTCGCCGAAGCCCGCGAGCTTCACCAGCTCCAGCATTTCCTCGGCGGCGTCCCGACGGGCCAGCTTGTCGACGCCCTGCACCATCAGCCCGTAGGCGACGTTCTCGCGCACGTTCAGGTGCGGAAACAGCGCGTAGTCCTGAAACACCGTGTTCACCGGCCGGCGGTTCGGCGGCAGGCTCTCGGAATTGGCGCCGAAGATGCGCACATGCCCCGCGCTCGGCCGCTCGAAGCCCGAGATCAGCCTCAGGCAGGTGGTCTTGCCTGAGCCCGACGGTCCGAGCATCGCGAAGAAGCTGCCTTCGGCGATGGCGACGGTGACGTCGTCCACCGCGCGCACCTCGCCGAAATGGCGCGAAACGTGATCGAATTCGACAGCGTGGGTCATCGGCAATCCCGCACGGCCCGGCGGGGCCCCAGGGCGCCGCCAGAACCATTGCATTTGAACTTGGAGATCAGCGGCCGCCGATCACGCCGATGTAGTCCGAGACCCAGCGGTAATACGGTACGCATTCGCCCTGACTGGAGCAGGCACTGACCGGCGTGGTCCAGAACTTGATCTTGTCGAAGTCGTCGAGACCGTTGGCGCTGCAGCCATCGGCGGTCTGCATCCCCGAGCCGTCGCTGCATGCCGCCACCACCGCGGGCACAGACCCGAACCAGGCCGAGAGATCGGACATCAGGTTCGAGCTCAGCGTGTGTTCCATCCACATGTACGAGCAGTTCGGATGCGCGGCATCGACGCTCATCATCGTGGTGTCGGCCCAGCCTGTCGCGCCTTCTTCGGGGATCACCGAAGCGATCGGGGCGCCCTCGCTCTGCAGGATGTTGACCTGGAACGGCCATGAGCCCGATGCGACGACGCCTTCGTTCTTGAAGTCGTCCATCTGGATGAAGGCGTCGTGCCAGTAGCGGTTCACGAGCGTGCGCTGGGTGCGCAGGAGATCGAGCGCCGCGGCGTATTGGTCCTCGTTCAGCTCGTAGGGATTGGTGATGCCGAGATCGGGGTTGTGCGCCATCAGGTAGTTGGCAGCGTCGGCAATGTGGATCGGCCCGTCATAGGCCTGCACCCGGCCGGCGTTGGACTGTCCGTCGGGCAGCGTCATCTCTTCGAAGACCACGTTCCAACTTGTGGGCGGCGCGTCGCCGAAGGCCTCGGTGTTGTACATCAGCACGTTCGGCCCCCACTGGTAGGGCACGCCATAATGCACGCCGTCGACCGTATGCCAGGGCGCGTCCTTCAGCCGGTCGTCGACATTCGACCACGACGGGATCAGATCGGTGTTGACCGGCTGCACCCGCTTGCCTGCGACCATCCTGAGCGAGGCGTCGCCGGAGGCGGTGACGAGGTCGAACCCGCCTTCGTTCATCAGCGCGACCATCTCGTCGGAGGTGTTGGCGGTCTTGACGTTGACCATGCAGCCGGTGGCTTGCTCGAACTTGGTCACCCAGTCGAAAGCGGCGTCGGTTTCGCCGCGTTCGATGTAACCGGGCCAAGCCACGATATCGACCTGCCCCTCGCCGTCGCCCAGCGAGGCGATCTGCGCCATGAGAGGTTGGGCGGCAACCAATGCCGAGACTGCGACCGTCGTGAAAAAGCGAGCAGACATGTGCGATCTCCCTGAAGGTGCTTTTTTGGCCTCGGGCTGTCGCGGTTGCCCGCGCGCCGGAGACTGCGGAAACAGTCCGCCGCATGTGGATAGTTCGCAATCTCAAAATTCAGACAGGTATTATCGGAAAAACAGAATGCTCAGTTCGCGCCCTGGAACGAGCTGCGCGCGAGCCGCACGAAATCGCGGGCATTTTCGGAGAGCGGCGCGCCGCGGCGCCAGGCCATGCCGACCTGCACCGTGGGCAGATCGCCCGAGACGTCGC
>JAGRMP010000022.1:25607-38371 GCA_020441225.1 Maritimibacter sp.
TCCGGTCGCCTTCCAGCGACCACGGGCGATAGATCAGGTCGGGGAGAATCGCGACGCCCATGCCGGTGGCCACAAGCGAGCGTACCGCCTCCACCGAGCGGGTGCGAAACGCCACCTCGGGCCGCGCACCGAGCGAGGACAGGAGTTGCTGGGTCGATGCCTCGATCTCCTCGACCGACAGCATGATCAGCGGTTCGCTTGCGACTTCGGCCAGGCTCACCGCTTCCTCCGACGCCAGGGGATGACCGAGCGGCAGCCACAGACGCATTGCCGAAGCGACGATGCTCTCCACCTGGAAAGCAGCCCGGTTGTGCAGGTTCGACACGATCAGGAAGGCGACATCGATCTCGCCGCCGATCAGCAGATGCTCGAGGTATTCCCCGGTATCCTCGATCGCGGTGATGGCGACGCCCGGAAACGTGCGCCGGAACCGTCCCAGCGCATCGGACAGCCCGTATCCGGCCACCAGCGACGTCACACCGAGCCGTACCTCGCCGCCCCGCGCTTCGGGCCCGACCATGAATGCACGGCGCGCGTCGGAGACATCGTCGCGGATCTTTCGGGCGTGGCGCAGGAATTGGTGCCCGGCGACAGTGATTTCCAAACCGCGGGCCCGTCGCTCGAACAGCGCGATGCCCAGATCGGCCTCCAGCGCCTTGATCGCCTCGGTGACGGAGGACTGCGAGATAGACAGCACCTTGGCAGCACCGGACACGCTGCCGTGCTCGGCCGCCGCCACGAAGAACTGAAGCTGTCTCAAGGTGAAGGCCATGGTGTTCCGGCAGTTCGTTGCGCCGCCGAGTGAACCAGACTTGGCGCGCCATTGAAAGGATCTCGCGGCCGCAGCGACGTTCGAACCGGTGCATTCTGCCGGGCGTCCGCACCGCGCCACCGCTTGCCCTTGTGGACAGGCACCTGCCGACCGACTCGCGCGACCCGATTGTCGGGATCGCGGCCGCCGCTGCGCGACTGATCGCCAAGGTGGAATTCCGCCATGTCCGGACCTGCGAGCGGCCGCGCTGATGCGGTCGACCCCGTCTTGTTGCACCAATGCCGGCGCTCTGACCTTGGAGGTCGTGACATAGCACCCCTGACGTCGCACCCCGTTCCGACCGAGGTGTCGGTCGATCTGTCGACACGCGTTCGCCCGAGCAGATGTCCTGCATCCGCGATGTCCGCCTCGAAGGCCAAGCCGAAGACTTCGGCGTCATCGCGAAAGATGGCGTCAGGAGCCATCCGGTGCCTGTCGCCGATCCCGGGTTTCTCCTCCATTCCGAAGAGGCTGCGCATGAAGGGGCCAAACGGCATCCAGACGGTTTCCAGGAGCGGCAGCGGGATCTCGGAATTGCCGGCTCTGCAGAGCGTGATGTGAAACCGGTCGTTCTCGCGCACGCAGGCGCCGGTGTCGCCGGTCTCGCAACTTCGGTTCATCCGCCTGTCGCAGGCCGCCATTTGCGCCTGGCGTGAATCGCCCGGAAATGTGCGCCTCGCACAGGGCCTGACAAGGCTGCTGGTGCCGGGTCGAAAACTCTCTCATGCGGTCTGTAATGTCAGATCGTGTTGCCGAAATAGTCGACCTCTTCCGCCGTGACCTCGGCCATGAAGCGGTCGTATTCGGATTGTCGCAATGCGAGGAACACATGCGCCATCTTTTCGCCGAGGGCTTCTTTGACGAAAACCGACCCTGAGGCGCGCGCGATCGCAGCGGCCCAATCTGTCGGCAGCACATGGTTGCTGTTCACGTCATAGGACGTGGCTTCGGCGTCGGGGAGCAGTTTGTCCCGGATGCCTTCGAATATCCCGGCCAGCACGCCCGCGCCTACGAGATAGGGGTTGGCATCGACACCGGGGGTGCGGTGTTCGATGTGACGATTGGCCGGGTTTCCGGCGGGGACCCTGATCGCGACGCTGCGGTTGTTGCGCCCCCAGGTCGCGGCGGTGGGCGCATAGCTGTTGCGGCCGAACCGCCGCCACGAGTTGATGTTGGGCGCGAACAGCAGCATCGCTTCCGCCAGGGTCTTCTGCAGTCCGGCCACCGCGTTCAGCAGCAACGGCGCCAGCGCGTCGCCGCAGTCGGCCATCAGGTTCTCGCCCGCCGCGTTCGCCAGGCTGGTGTGCAGGTGCATGCCCGACCCGGAGCGGCCGGAGAACGGCTTGGCCATGAAACTGGCGCGCATCCCGTGCCGCAGCGCAAGACTGCGCACCAGCCGTTTGAGCATCACCAGATCGTCGGCCGCGCGCAGGCCGCTGTTGCGGTGACGCAGGGTCAGCTCGTATTGGCCGGGCGCATATTCGGAAATCATCGTCTCCACCGGCAGGCCCTGCACCTCGGCATGGGCGTAGAGCGCGGCGATGAAGGTCTCCATGTTGTCGAGCGGATCGAGGCTGTAGACCTGATTGGCCTGCACCAGCTCGCCGGTGAGCGGCATTCGCGCGGTCTGCGGCCGGCCATGGGCGTCCCGATGCGCATCCAGAAGGTAGAACTCCAGCTCGAAGGCCATCACCGGGGTCATCCCGATCCGCTCAAACGCCTCGATCCGGCGTGACAGCGCATGGCGCGGATCGGCTCCCATGCGGGTGCCGTCAAGCTCGAAGAGGCTGACCCGAACCTCGCCGCGTTTGGGCGCGGTCCAGGGCAGTTCCACCAGCGATCCGGCAATCGGCCAGGCGATCCGGTCGGCGTCGCCGTCGTCCCAGACCAGCCCGGTCTCGTCCACGTCTTCGCCCGAGACGTCGAGCCCCAGGATCGAGCCCGGCAGGTGGCGCCCGGATGTGTAGAGGCGCAGCAATTCGTGGCGGCGGATGATCTTACCGCGGGCGATGCCGTTGGGGTCGATCAACACCAGATCGAAGGCCGAAATGTCGGGGTGTGCGGCCAGAAAAGCCTCGGCCTCTTCGATCGAAGCGGCCTCGTCCGGGCGGGAACCGGTCATCGCGCCCGCTCCTTTTCGACCAGGCGGCTCAGCACGTTTTCGAAGGCGCCAAGCAGGCCCTCGATCTGCGCCTCCGTCGTGGTCGGCGCGACCAGCACCATGTTGTGAAACGGCGTCACCAGGTAGCCCTGATTGAGCAGGCCGATGTGCAAGGCGTGCTGGATGTCGTCGATCATCGCCGCATGGGCCTCTTGGGCATTGCGAACGAGTGTCGGCGAAAAGACGATCTCGAGGCGCGCGCCAACGCGGCTCACGTGCCAGGGCAAGCCTGCGGCGCGGATCGCGTCGGTGAAGCCCCGTTCAAGCCGGTCGGCATGGCGGTTCATGGTCTCGTAGGCCTCGGCCGTCATGACCTCTTCGAGGGTCGCCCGCAGGCAGGCGATCTGCAGGGTGCTGCCCGAAAGGGTCGTGCCGATGCCGGAATGGCCGATGCCGCTCATCCGGGCGCGGATCTCGGACAACGCCTGCGCCACCTCCCTGGACATGCCCCAGATCGCGACCGGCACGCC
This sequence comes from Maritimibacter sp., assembly GCA_020441225.1. The sequence goes on from JAGRMP010000022.1 coordinate 29,050, forward strand.
GCCGCCCACCGGTTTGCCGACGACGAAAATGTCGGGCTCAAGGCCATGCACAGCGGTGTAACCGCCGAGGCCCGTCGAGATTGTGTGGGTCTCGTCGATATGCAGCAGGGTGCCGGTGGCGCGGGTCAGATCGCGCAACGCCGTCAGGTATCCCTCGTCCGGGAGGATCATGCCGCAGTTGGTCATCACCGGCTCGGCCAGGACGACCGCGATATCGCCGGTCTCCAGTGCCGCCTTCAGCGCCGCGATGTCGTTGAACGGGATGCTCACGCTCGTCTTGGTGACATCGACAACCTGCCCCAGCAGGTTCTTGCGGGCCACGGTCCGACCGTCTTCGAGGTCGACCAGAGCGTCATCGACCGCGCCGTGATAGCAGCCATCGAAGACGAGGATCCTGTTGCGGCCGGTCACCGCGCGCGCGACCCGGATCGCAAAGCGGTTGGCGTCGCTGGCGGTGGTCGCGATCTGAAAGACGAAGGGGCCGAAGCGCTCGGTGAGCAGCTTGCCGACCTCTGCGGTTTCGCTCGACGGCAACATCGTCGTCAGCCCGCGCCCGGCGGTCCGCGCCAGGGCGTCGAGGATGGGCTGAGGCGCGTGGCCGAACATGGCGCCGGTATCGCCAAGACAGAAATCGGCCAGGTCATTGCCGTCGATATCGGTCAGGAGGCTGCCCGAGGCGCTGGCAACCGCGAAGGGGAAGGGCATGGGCCAATCCCGCATCCAATGCTGTGGCACCTGATCGTAAAAACCGGACACGGGAGTGTCGAACATGGCTTTGCTTTTCGGCCGCCGCTGTTCGTAAAGGCGGGCTTCGCGCTCCGCAATGGCGCGCGCCCTGGCGCAGAGCGCCGTGGTGTCCTGCCCCGGCGCAAGAGCGGGGGCGGTCTCCGGATGGTTCATGGCGATCCTCAAAGCCGTAATGTCATGATTTTAGTGCTTTCACCGGGTCTGGCCGTCAACGTCTATGTCGATGAAGACCAGACCGTCCGGGTCGTGACGTCGAGTTTTCTCTGGAAAACTATCGCAAAGACAAGCTTCACGGCGTGCGGGCGCGCCCGCTCGGACAAAGCGCGGCGCCGCATCGATGCGGTCGGCCTGCGCCTCAGATCTCGGCGTGCCAGAGCTCGACGAAGACGTTTTCCTCGTCCCCGGCGGGGGCATATGCGGTGCCGAACAACACCATCTCGCCCAGGCCTTCGAGGGGCCGGCGGGCACCTCCAGCTCGGCGCGGGTACGGCCGCGAAAGCTCCCGTCCCCCTGCGGCACCATGCGGCCTGCGTTGTGCACCATCACCAGCGTGCCGTCGTCGAGCTTGAGAACATAGCGCGCCTCGACCTCGTAGCTCCCATCGGCGAGGCGTCGCGCGAAATCGGCACCGCCGGGCAGGATGGTCGCGCGCCAGCCGTCCGCGACCGCCACGCCCCCGGTGATCGGGAACATCGCCCTGCCCACGCCGCGGCTGGTGTCGAATTCGGTCGGCGACCCGATCTCGGCCCGGATCGCGCAGACCCGGGTCAGGCGGGGCCGACCGGGCGAATGCGGCGCGCCCAGAGCCGTGATGTCGGGGCCGTCAGCGCGCATGGGTGATCCGGCCGTCGAACAGGGTCAGATCGACCTCCATCTCGCCGATCCGGTCGGGGGCGGTCCGTTCGATATCGCCCGACAACAGGGCGAGGTCCGCCTTCATGCCGGTCCGGATCATGCCGGTCAGATCTTCCGCAAACCCGACATGGGCGCCGGCGCGGGTGTAGGCCGCCAGCACATCGTGCAGCTCCAGCCGCTGGTCGGGCAGACCCGCGACCCAGTTCCGTCGGGTCAGGGCGGCCTGGATCCCCGCAAGCGGCGAGATCGGCACGATCGGCCAGTCCGAGGAAAAGGCAACGGTCGCGCCGGTGTCGGCGATGGCGCGCCAGGCATAGGCCAGCCGCGCCCGGTCCGGCCCGATCCCCGCGGTGGTCTCGTCCTCGCGGACCGGCGCGTGCGGCGGCTGCATCGAGGCGACGACCCCGAGCGCGGCGAAGCGCGTCAGGTCGTCTGGGTGCAGCATCTCGACATGTTCGATCCGGTGCCGCCGGTCGCGCGGGCCATTGGCTTTCGCCGCCGCCTCGTAGCCATCCAGCGCCAGGCGCACGGCCGCGTCGCCGATGGCATGGATGGCGATCTGCATCCCGCGCCTGTCGATCTCGATCGCCGCGGCGATGAAATCCTCGCGGGTAAAGAGCAGATCGCCCCGATGGCCCGGCCGGTCGGCATAGGGCTCGATCATCGCGGCGGTGCCGCTCGCGATCACGCCGTCGAGGAAGATCTTGACGAAGCCCGAACGGAGCGTGTCGCCGCGGAAATCCCGTGTCATCGCGCTGGCGCGGTCGAGCTCGGTGAGGTCCATTTCCGCGGTGAGGTGGAAGGGCACCCGCAGACGCGAGATCAGGTCGCCCTCGTCCTCGACCTCGCGCAGGACCTCGAGCATGTAGCGGTTGCCGTCCATGTTGTGCATCGTGGTGATGCCGTGCCGCGCCGCGTGGCGCAGGCCCACCTTGAGGGTCTCGCGGTCTTCCTGGCGCTCCTTCTCGGTCGGGGGTACCGGCGGTTCGATCCCCGACATGCCGAGCGACTCCCGCCCGCCGACATTGCGCAGCGCCAGCACCGGCAGCATCGCCAGCTTCTCGTGCAGCTCGCCCGTGGCCTTGCCGTCCGCGCCCATCACCACTTCGTTGCCCCGCGGAAGCTCGCGCCCGCCGAGCAGGCCTGCCGCTTCGAGCGCCGCGGTGTTGGCCCAGGCGGTGTGAAAGTCGTAGGCCATGATCGCCAGCGGCCGGTTCGGGCAGATCTCGTCCAGCACCTGCCGGTTCAGCGGCCGGTCGGGGCCGATGATTGCGTACCCTGCGCCTTGCCCCAACAAGAGCGTGAGGTCGGGATGCGCGTCCGCGTAGTCCTGAACCGCCTCGCGCAAGGCCTCCATGCCGCTGACCCTGTCGGCCCGGATCACGGTTTCGTTGTAGCCGCCCATGAAGAGATGCACGTGCGATTCCACGAAACCGGGCAGCAGCGTGCGCCCGCCGGCGTCGATTCTGCGGGTTTCCGGCCCCGCCAGGGCCGCGACTTTGGCATCGGATCCGACAGCGACGATCCGGTCGCCCGCCACCGCGACCGCCGTTGCGCGCGGCGCGTCGGGGTCCATGGTCAACACGCTGGCATTGGTGAAAACGAAAGTGGGGGTCATGCGGCATCTCCTGTCTGACGCAGGCGCGTCGCGGTGAGCGTGGAATCGTCGAAGACGTGGTTCAAAATCGGCGTGAACTTCTGCGACAGCATCGCGTCGTGATCCGCCAGCGTGGTCTGCGGGTCCGTGATCAGGGCCAGGTAGCAGGGGAACCACAGGTCATACAGCAGGGTCGCAAGATAGCTCATGTCCATCGGCGCGCCCGAGCGGGTGTGCAGTTCGTAAAGCTCCAGCCGCGCCTCGATGGCCTCGATCATCAGCCGCGAGGTATCGCGGAATCGCTCCGACAGATCGGTCTCGGGCCGCCGGATGACCGAGGCCTCGGCATAGCGCCAGACCCGCCGCGAGGCGATATTCAGCGTCTCCTGCGAGATCTCGGAGAACAGGTCCAGCACGATGTCGGTCAGCGGCACCCGATCCAACCGCGGTCTGCGCAATCCCTCTTCGCGCTTTCGCTGGGTCCCCTCCTCGACGATGGCGACCAGGATGCCGTCCTTGGACCCGAAGTAGTTGAACACGGTCGGGGTCGAGACGTCGCAGGCTTCGGCGATATCCGAGACCGTGGTCGCATCGACGCCCTTTTTCTCGAACAGCTCGATGGCCGCCGCAATGATATCCTCCCGCCGCCGGGCTTTCTTGCGGTGACGCAATCCGAGTACTGCATCGTTGGGCATCTGGATCTCTTCACTGTTCCAAAAATTTTGTCTTGTTAAAATTTTTATTGACTATAATTTTTCTGTCAATACCTTTCGAGGCATTCACAAGGTGGATCCACATGCTCGACATACGTTCGCTTTCAAAGAGATTCGGCGCCGGGGCGAGTGCCTTTCACGCGTTGAAGTCGATCGACATCACCATCGGCGAAGGCGAGTTCTTCACCCTTCTCGGCCCGTCCGGCTGTGGAAAAACGACCCTCCTGCGGATGATCGCCGGCTTCGAGCAGCCCAGCGGCGGGCAACTGGTGCTGGACGGCAAGGACATCGCGGCAATCCCGCCGAACCGCCGCCCGGTGAACACCGTCTTTCAAAGCTATGCCCTGTTTCCGCACATGACGGTCGCGCAGAACGTGGCCTTCGGGCTCGAGGCGCGCGGCACCAAACCGGAAGAGGTCGCGCGGCGGGTCGACGAGATCCTCGAGATCGTCCAGATGGCGCATCTGCGTGACCGCAAGAGCAGCCAGATGTCCGGCGGTCAGCAGCAGCGGGTGGCGCTGGCCCGCGCTCTCGCGCCACGTCCGCGCATCCTGCTTCTGGACGAACCGCTCTCGGCGCTCGACCTCAAGCTGCGCAAGCAGATGCAGGTAGAGCTGAAGCGCCTGCAGCGCGAAATGGGCCTGACCTTCATCTTCGTCACCCATGACCAGGACGAGGCCCTGACCATGTCCGACCGGATCGCGGTGATGGAAGGCGGCGTGCTGCAGCAGGTCGCCACCCCCCGGGCGCTCTACGACCATCCGGCGAACCGGTTCGTCGCGGAGTTCATCGGCGCGGCGAATTTCCTGCCCGGCACCGTCGCGGACGGCAAGCTGACGCTTGCAGGGCAACCGCCCGTGTCCCTGCCGCGCGACGAGAGGGGCAGCGGGCCCGTCACGGTGATGATCCGCCCCGAACAGGTTGTCCCCGGCCCGGTTGCCAAAGACGCCATCACGCTCGATGGCCGGATCGAAACGCTGGTCTTTTCCGGCACCGACACCCAGGCCTCCGTGCGGCTGACCAACGGCGAAACCCTCAACCTGCGCGCGCAGAACAATTCCCACGCCGAGACCACGCTTGCCGAGGGGCAGAGCCTGCGGCTTTCCCTGCCGCTGGATGCGCTGCGGCTGCTGCCGGAGGACGCCGCCGATGCCGCGTGAGGCGACCGCCAGCGAGACCGCCGTTCACCGCGCCGAGACCCGGCGCCGCTGGTCGCTGGCGCTCCCGGCACTCGCCGTCATCACCCTGTGCTCGATCCTGCCGCTCGCCGTCATGGTCGCCTATTCCTTCATGGAGAAAGGCCAGTACGGCAATGTGGAATGGGGTTTCTCGCTCGAAGGCTGGCGGGCGGTCTTTCTGGATCGCGACTTTTTCGACGACAGCTACATCCCGGCCACCGCGCATCTCACGATCCTGGGCCGGTCCATCGCGCTCGCGCTTGCAACCACCGCGCTGACCTTCGTCTTCGGCATCCCCACCGCCTGGTTCATCGCGACGCGCCCGGTCTCGACGCGGTCGTACTGGATGTTCCTCATCACCGTGCCGTTCTGGACCAACCTGCTCGTGCGCACCATCGCGATCCAGGAGGTGATCCGCGCCGACGGCACGCTCAACCGGCTGCTGCTGGCGACGGGGCTCATAGACGAACCCTTGCAGATGATGTTCACCAATGGCGCGGTGCTGGTGGGGATGACCTATGTCTATCTGCCCCTGATGGTCCTGCCGGTCTATGCGGCGATCGAGAAATTCGATTTTCGCCTCGCCGAGGCTGCCTACGATCTCTACGCCTCGCGGTTCTACTGCCTGCGCCGGGTGGTCCTGCCGCTGATGTGGCCCGGCATCGTCGCCGGGTCGATCCTGGTCTTCATCCCGGCCCTCGGCGCCTATGTCACGCCACGGCTGATGGGGGGGGGTCGGGCGATGATGTGGGGCAACCTGATCGATCTGCAATTCGGCCAGGGCCGCAACTGGCCGCTCGGGGCCGCGCTCTCGATCACGCTCACGCTCGTCGTGCTGGGTGCGATGGTCTGGTACGTCCGCCGGGTCGCCAAGGGGGGCGAACTCAATGGCTGAGAAGCGCTTCGACGTCACCCATATCCCCGGCGCCGCGACCATCGCGATCGTCACCTTCCTGGCGCTGTACGTTCCGGTCCTGATCCTGGTGGTGAACGCCTTCAACAGTGCCGATACGGTCGGCCGGTGGGAGGGCGCTTCGCTGCGCTGGTTCGCGGCCGCGCTGGACAACGCAGCCTTCCGCAGTGCTGCGCTCAACTCGGCGATCGTGGCCCTCGCCGCGGCCACGCTGGCGACCGGCCTTGCCACCGCGGCGGCGCTCGCCGTGACCCGCGGACGTCCCTTCAAGGGACAGGGCGGTATCTTCGTCGTTCTGAACCAGCCGCTGCTGGTGCCCGAGATCGTCTTTGCCATCGCGCTCATGGTGGTGCTGGCGCAGATCAAGCAGGCGACCGGCTATCAGGGCCTCGGCTACGTGATCGCGGCGCATACCACCTTCTGCATCCCCTTCGCCTTTCTGCCGATCCGCGCCCGGCTGTCGGGGATGGATCTGACGCTGGAAACCGCGGCGATGGATCTCTACGCCAGCCGGTTCTACGCCTTCCGGCGGGTCACGCTGCCGCTTCTGCTGCCGGGGATCCTCGCCGGGTTCATGCTGGCCTTCGTGATCTCGCTCGACAACGTGGTGGTCAGCAGTTTCGTCAAGTCGCCGGGCCAGGAAACCCTGCCGACCTACCTGATGGGCGAACTGCGCCGCAACCTCACCTCGGAAATCTACGCGATCTCGGCGCTCCTGCTCTTCGCCAGCATCTCCATCGTCGCCGCCTCGTGGTTCGTCACCCGGAACAAAGAATAACCAAGAAGAAACCCGCAAATCCTGTCCAACATCGGAGACCTCGCATGACCCTTACGCCCACCCGCACCGCGCTCGCCGCCGGTCTGGCCCTGATGGCACAAAACGCCACCGCCGAAGGCAACCTGAACATCTACAATTTCGGGCTCTACACCCCGCCCGAGCTGCTCGAGAAGTTCTCGCAGGAATACGACGTCGAGGTGACACTGACCGATTTCGTCGCCAACGAAGAGGCCATCGCCCGCATCCAGGCCGGCGGTCACGGCATGGATGTGATCATCGTCAGCGGCTATTTCATCCCGGCCTATGTCGAGCAGGGCCTGTTGATGGAAAGCAACCCCGCCGAGATGGAGAACTTCGGCAACATTGCCGAGCAATGGAAATCCATCCCCACCGATCCCGAGCGCAAATACACCGTGCCCTGGGTCTGGGGCACCACCGGCGTCATGGTGAACAGGAAAGTCTATGACGGCGACATCAACACCGCGGCGATCTTCCTCGACCCGCCGGAGGAGCTCAAGGGCAGTATCAATGTCGTGCCGTCGATGAACGACACGATCGACATGACGCTGCGCTACATCGGCGCCGAACCCTGCACCACCGACCGCGAGGCCCTGAGCCAGGCGCGCGATCTTCTGCTTGCGGCCAAGGAAAATTGGGCCTCGGTCGACTACCCCTCGTTCGAAAAGTTCATCAACGAGGACCTCAACGCCTCGGTGTTCTGGAGCGGCGCCGCCGCCCGCGTGCATGGCATGAACGACGGCTTCGCCTATGGCTGGCCCGCGACCGGCTACATGAAGTGGATGGACAATGTCGCGATCCTGGCCGACGCCGCCAATGTCGACAATGCGCGGCTGTTCCTCAATTTCATCATGGCGCCCGAAAACGCCGCGATGATCTCGAACTACACGATGTACAACAACGGCATCGTCGGCTCCGAAGAGTTCATGGATCCCGCGCTGGTGAGCGCGCCCGAGCTGTCTGTGCCGGAGGAGCTGCAAGGCGCGGCCATCGAGCAGACCCTCTGCGCCCCCGAGGCCCAGGATCTCTACACCCGGATCTGGACCGAACTGACCCGCTGATCCGCGCCCGGGATCGGCGGCACCCGAGCGCCGATCCCGCCATTGGTCCGGTTCCTGGCCCATGGCCGTCTCCGGGCCGCGGCATCGCTTTCGCGGAGTCCTTTTCAGGCGATGACCGACCGCGACCGCTCTTCGTCGAGACCGGATGATCGAATGGTCCGGCAGCTATGCCCGGTCCCGGGGACCCGCGCGCCGGACCAGGGGATCATGCGGCCCATACTCAACCCCGCGTGAGCGCATCGCCCTCCGCGCGGGACAGTGTCGAGATCGCAGGAGACGTCCTTGAGCAGGGCAAAGCGGCCGGTGTCGACGCAGGCGATACCGCCGGCTTCGGTCGCGGTGAAAGCGCCCGAGAGCGTGCCGAAGACGATGAAATGCGGGATCGAAAAGACCAGGCCGATTCAGAGGCCAGCCGTCCGCTCGACTTGCGCACGGCCAAGATCTCGCCCTTGCGCAGGGCGGTTACGAAGACGACCACGTAACAGGCGAGCCCCAGGAGCAGACCCGGCACGATGCCGGCGATGAAGAGCTTGACGATCGAGACCGTCGACATACTCGCCGCCGCCCGCCACTCCCACGCGGTGCCCGCCCGGGACGCAAGCCTTTCGGCTGCGCGCGCCATGTCCGGCTCCCTCTCGCTGCGCGAAACGCAGGGCAGGGAGACGGCAGGGAGACGGTGCCTGCGATTGGCGAACAGGGTTTGCACGCCCCGCACTAGAACGGGCCGCCCCGCGCGCAAGGCATGGCATTTCCGCCACAGCGGAGCGGATTGCCGCCGATCCCGGCCCCGCCAGGGCGCTCGTCGCCCGTTGCCGCGACCGCGCCCCTTGCCTTCTGGTGACGGGGGCCTATGAGCACTCGAAATTCCGCGAGGACTGCCTGGGTCGGGTGACCGCCCGAGCGCCGCGCGGTACCCTGAAATCCGTTCTGCTTTCGCATTGAGGACCTGCAGATGCCCAACAGAAAAGAAGCTCTCGACAACATCCGCGCTGCCTGCAAGGCGCTCGAGCAAGCCCGAAAGTCGCTGAGCGCGGCGCTGCTCGACCACGCCGACGAAGAGGGCCGGCGCGGCGGCGAATATGCCGCGCTTCAGGACCTGCACCGTCGCGTGTCGCAGGCGGCGGCGCTGCTGCCGCACGGCGGCGGCCGCACATGAAGGTCCATATCCTCGACGACTGGTTCGACACGCTGAGGGGCCTCCCGTGTTTCGCGCGTCTCGCGGGCCATGAGGTGACCGTCTGGACCGATCATGTCGAGGATGTAGACGACTTGGCGGATCGGTTGGCCGACGCGGAAGCGCTGGTGCTGTTTCGGGAGCGGACCAAGGTGACGCGGGCATTTCTCGAACGCCTGCCGAACCTGCGCCTGATCAGCCAGCGCAGCGTCTACCCGCATGTCGATGTGGACGCCTGCACAGATCACGGCGTGCTCTTGTGTTCCAACATGCACGGCGGCACGCCCT
>JAGRMP010000286.1 GCA_020441225.1 Maritimibacter sp.
ACTGAGCCCGGCACGGGTGTGAAAGAGAGCGTCCCCCCGACCGGGGTGACGCTCAATCCGCCACGCGAAACTGCGGGCGGCCAGCAGGGAGCTTCACATGACCGACACATCGCCCGGGATCGGCGGGTTAACCTTCGACTCGAAAAGAAGAAACCGTCCGCCCGAACTCAACGTTTTCCTGGCGCTGATCGCCATCGTCCTCATCTTCGAGGCGCTCGGCTATTTCCTCATGGGCCAGAGCTTCCTGTTCGACAGCGCCGACCGTTTCCCCTCGATCTTCAACGAGGCGCGGCTCAAGATCATCATCCTGCAGGTCGCGATCATCGGCATCATCGCCCTTGGCTCGACCCAGGTCATCATCAGCCACGGCATCGACCTCAGCCCCGGCTCGGTCGTCGGCCTCACCGCGATGGTGGCGATGTCCTTCGCCCAGACCGCGACGGTGAACGGCAACCCCAACCCCAAGGCGATCTTCGGCGATTGGGCGATGGACCTGCCGGTGATCGTGCCGATTGTCGTCGGCCTCGCCATCGGCCTCGGCGCCGGGCTCGTCAACGGCCTGCTCATTGCCTACACGCGCATTCCCCCCTTCATCGCCACGCTCGGCATGATGGTCGCGGCGCGCGGCGCGGCGAAATGGTGGTCGAAAGGCCGGCCGATCTCCTTCCCGACCGATCAGTTCACCGTGCTCGGCAACGGCTTTGGCGGTTGGATGCCGGTGGTCATCTTCATCGGCCTCGCGATCCTGTTCGCGCTGGTCCTCAAATACACGGTCTACGGCAAACACACCTACGCGGTCGGTTCCAACGAGGCGGCGGCGCGGATGTCGGGGATCAACGTCGAGCGGCACAAGGTGCTGGTCTACGTGATCGCGGGCATGCTCGCCTCGCTCGCCGCGCTGGTGCTCGCGTCCAAGAACCTGACCGCGCAAGCGGGGATGGGGGTGATGTACGAGCTCGACGCCATCGCCATGACCGTCATCGGCGGCGTGTCGCTCAACGGCGGGCGCGGCTCGGTGGTGGGCACCGTGCTGGGGGCGCTGATCTTCGGCGTCATCATCTCCGGGTTCACCTTCCTCAAGCTCGACGCCTATTACCAGGAAATGGTCAAGGGCGCGATCATCGTGGCCGCCGTGGTGCTCGACCAGTGGCGTCAGCAACGTGCCGCGGCGCGGTCGTAAGGAGAAGACCATGAGCGACGACATCATTCTCGAAACCCGGGGGCTCACCAAGCATTACGGCGGTGTGCACGCGCTGGTCGACGCCAATTTCGCGCTGCGCGATGGCGAACACGTGGCCATCGTCGGCGACAACGGCGCGGGCAAGTCCACCTTCGTGCGCCAGATCACTGCGGTCGAGCAGAAGACCCGGGGCGATATCATCTTCAACGGCAAACCGGTGCATTTCAGCGGACCTCTGGAAGCGCGCGAGGCCGGGATCGAGACCGTGTTCCAGGACCTCGCGCTCGCCGACGATCTCGACGTGCCCGACAACATCTTTCTCGGCCGCGAACGGACCAAGGCCAACTGGCTCGGGCCGTTCCGCATCCTCGACTACAAGGCGATGCGGCAGGCGACGCTGGAGGGGCTGGAGAAGACCGCCGTGAAGATCCCCAACATCAACAACACGATCCGCAACATGTCGGGCGGGCAGCGGCAATGCGTGGCCATCGCCCGCACTGCGAGTTTCCAGGCCAAGCTCACGATCATGGACGAGCCCACCGCCGCGCTCGGGGTGCAGGAGACGGCGATGGTCGAAAACATCATCCGCACGCTCAAGGAGGCCGGCCAGCCCCTGATCATCATCAGCCACAACATGCGCCAGGTGTTCGATCTCGCCGACCGGATCGTGGTGTTCCGCCGGGGCCGGATCGCGGCCAACCTGACCAAGGAGCAGACCGACCCCCAGGACATCGTCCAGTACATCACCGGCGCCAAGACCGGCGAGGGCTACGAAGACGCCGCCTGATCCTCCTCCGCGTCCCGGCCCTCGCGCCGGGGCGCACCCTCTTTCAACCGGCGGTCAGCCGCCACCCGCAGGACAAGACCCATGAGTTTGAATTTCGCCGTTCTTGGCGCTGGCCGCATCGGCCAGGTCCATGCCCGCGCCATCGCCTCCGTGCCCGGCGCCGCGCTTGTCGCCATCGCCGAGCCCGACAAGACCGCCGCCGAGGCCGCCCGCGCTGCCTTCGGCTGCGAGATCCGGACCATCGACGAATGCGCGGCGGCCGAAGACGTCGATGCGGTGGTGATCTGTACGCCGACCAACACCCATGCGGATCTGATCGAAAGGTTTGCGCGCGCCGGCAAAAAGGTGTTCTGCGAAAAGCCGGTCGATCTCGAAGTCGAGCGGGTCAGGCAGGCGCTCGACGTGGTGGCGGCCGAAAACGGCACGCTCATGGTCGGCTTCCAGCGCCGATTCGATCCCGATTTCATGGCGCTCAAGGCGGCGATCGACGCAGGGAAAATCGGCGAGGTCGAGATGATCACGCTCACCTCGCGCGACCCCGGCCCGCCGCCCTACGCCTATATCAAGGTCTCTGGCGGGATCTTCCGCGACATGACGATCCACGATTTCGACGTCGCCCGCTGGCTGCTGGGCGAAGAGGTCGCCACGGTTCAGGCCGCGGGTTCGGTGCTGACCGATCCCGAGATCGGCCGGCTCGGCGATTACGACAGCATCAACGTGATCCTGACCACGGCCTCGGGCAAGCAATGCACCATCACCAACACCCGGCGCGCCACCTATGGCTACGATCAGCGGATCGAGGTGCACGGCTCCAAAGGCAGCGTGTCGGCCGAGAACCACCGCGAGGCGAATATCGAGATCGCCAATGCCGAGGGCTACCTGCGTCCGCCGCTTCTCAATTTCTTCATGAGCCGCTACGTGGCGGCCTATGCGAACGAGATCGCGGCCTTTGTCCAGGCGGTGTCCGACGGCACCACGCCGCCCACCACCGGCGAGGACGGGCTCAAGGCGCTCGAACTGGCCGTGGCCGCGCGCAAGTCGGCCGAGACCGGCCAGGCCGTTCGGCTCGACTGACGGAGGATCCCATGCGCATCGCCCTCGACCCGTTCATGCATCGCCACCTTTCGCTCGAAGAGCTTCCGCACAAGGTCAAGGAGCTCGGCTACGACTGGATCGAGCTCTCCCCCCGCGCCGATTTCTTCGAATGGTTCCGGCGGCCCCGGGTCTATCCGGCGCGGGTCAGGAGCTTCAAGAAAGCGCTGCGAGAGGCGGACGTGAAGATCGCCTCGCTCCTGCCGATGTACCGCTGGGCCTCGCCCAACGAAGACGAGCGGCGCACCGCGGTCGAGAACTGGAAGCGTGCGATCCAGGTGGCGGTCGAGATGGAGGTCGACACGATGAACTCCGAGTTCGGACGCGGCCCGCATCCGGACGGCGGCCAGTGCTGCCCGTCCTGCCATGCCGGCGGGCAGACCAACGAGTTCGCCGAGGAGGCCTGGTGGAAATCGATCGAGGAGCTGATGCCGATCTTCGAGCGAGAGGGCATCCAGCTCAACATCGAGCCGCACCCCGAGGACTGGGTCGAGACCTACCAGCCGGCGGTCGATTTCGTGCGCACGGTGGGCAGCCCCAACCTGGGCTTTCTCTACTGCTGCCCGCACACCTTCTACTTCGGCGACGATACACGCCGGATGCTGATCGAGAGCGCGGATGTGCTGAAGCACGTGCACATCGCCGACACGTTCAACCACAAGGCCTCGAGCGGTCTGCGCTACATCGTCAACCCGCCGGGGTCCACGCACCGGGTGCACCAGCATCTCGACATCGGCCAGGGCGAGGTGCCGTGGGAGGCGTTCTTTCAGACCCTGGGCGAGATCGGCTTCGACGGGATCATGACGGTCTGCGTCTTTGCCTGGGAGGAACGTGCCGACGACAGCGGCCGGGCCAATCTAGAGAAGATCAACGGGTATATGTTGAAATACTTCAATTCTTGACGGCATTCATGCGTAGAAAGAGCCGGATATGGCGGAAATATTGAAAGTTGGTGTGATCGGCACGGGCATGATCGGGCAGGATCACATCCGCCGGATCTCCGAGGTACTCTCGGGCGCCCGGGTCACGGCGGTGACCGATACCGACCGCGCGCGGGCCGAAGATGTGGCGGCCAAGCGGGGCGCCCGGGTGTTCGACGATGCCGCCGGTCTGATCGCCTCGGACGAGGTCGACGCGGTGCTGGTCTGCTCCTGGGGTCCGGCCCATATCGAAGCGGTGCTGCCCGGTCTTACCGTCGGCAAGCCGCTGTTCGTGGAAAAGCCCCTTGCGGTCAGCCAGGCCGACTGCCTGAAGATCATCGACGCCGAAGTGGCGCTCGACAAACGCCTGATCCAGGTCGGCTACATGCGGCGCTACGATGCCGCCTATGCGGCGCTCAAGGCGACCATAGATTCGGGCGTCATCGGCGCGCCGCTGATGTATCACGGCGCGCATCGCAACGCTTCCGTTCCGCCCGACCTCTACACCGACGACATGGCCATCGCCGATACGATGGTCCACGACATCGACGTCGCGCGCTTCCTCCTCGACGACGAGGTGGCGCGCATCCGGGTGATCGCGGGGCGCAGAAACAGCCTCGGCGGCTGCTTGCGCGATCCGATCCTCGGGGTGATGGAAATGGCGGGCGGTGCGGTGGTCACCGTCGAGGTTTCGGTCAACATCCAGTACGGCTACGACATCCGCGGCGAGGTCTCGGGCGAAAAGGGCACGGCGGAACTGGCCGAGTCCAACCCGGTGGTGCTCAAGGCGGGCGACAGCTTCTCGGGCCGCGTCCCCGCAGACTGGCGCGAGAGGTTCATCGCGGCCTACGACACCGAGCTTCAAGTCTTCATCGACACTGCGGCGCAGGGCAGGGTGTCCGGTCCCTCGGCCTGGGACGGCTACGCGATCCAGGTGGTCTCGGATGCCGGGATCGAGGCGGCGGCGACCGGCGCAACCGTGGCCTGCACCCTGGTCGAGAAACCCGCCCTGTACTGCCGAGACGAATGAGCGACCCGATGACCAAAAGCCTCGACGTAATCACCATAGGCCGCGCGGGCGTGGACCTCTACGGCACGCAGATCGGCGGGCGGCTCGAAGACATGGGGTCGTTCGACAAGTATATTGGCGGCTCGCCGACCAATATGGCCTGCGGCACTGCCCGGCTGGGGCTGAAATCGGCGCTGATCACCCGGGTGGGCGACGAACATATGGGGCGTTTCATCCGCGAGCAGCTGGTGCGCGAGGGCGTCGATGTGCGCGGGGTCAGGACCGACCCCGACCGGCTGACCGCGCTCGTCATCCTGGGCATCCGCGACCAGGAGAGCTTTCCGCTCATCTTCTACCGCGAGAACTGCGCCGACATGGCGTTGTGCGAAGACGATATCGACGAGGGGTTCATCGCCGAGGCCCGGGCGGTGGTGGCGACAGGCACGCATCTGAGCCACGTCAACACCGAAGCGGCGGTGCTGAAGGCGCTCACGCTCGCGAAGAAACACGGCGCCCGGACCGCGCTCGACATCGATTACCGACCCAACCTCTGGGGCGTGGCCGGGCATGGCGCGGGCGAGAGCCGGTTCGTCGCAAGCGAGACAGTGACCGCGAAACTGCAATCGACCCTGCACCATTTCGACGTGATCGTCGGCACCGAAGAGGAATTTCACATTGCCGGCGGCACCACCGACACGCTCGCGGCGCTGGGTGCGGTGCGCAAGGTCTCGGGTGCCACGCTGATCTGCAAGCGCGGCCCGATGGGGGCCGTGGCCTTCACCGGCGCCGTTCCCGACAATCTCGACGCGGGCCAGAGCGGGCCCGGCTTCCCCATCGAAGTGTTCAATGTGCTCGGCGCGGGCGACGGCTTCATGTCCGGTCTCCTCAAGGGTTGGCTCGATGGCGAGAGCTGGCCCAAGGCGTTGGAATACGCCAATGCCTGCGGTGCCTTCGCGGTCTCGCGCCACGGCTGCACCCCGGCCTATCCGAGCTGGGAAGAGTTGCAGTTCTTCCTGAACCGCGGCGTGCAACGGCCCGATCTGCGCAACGATCCCGAGCTCGAACAGGTGCATTGGGCGACCAACCGGAAGGGCGACTGGTCGACCCTGCGGGTCTTCGCCTTCGACCACCGGATGCAGCTCGAAGAGATGGCGGGCGCGACGG
The DNA here is from genome assembly GCA_020441225.1 of Maritimibacter sp. Next base: position 6,153 of record JAGRMP010000286.1, read on the forward strand.
CCGAGAAGATCGGCGCCTTCAAGGACCTCTGCCTCCAGGCCGCGCGGGCCGTGGCGGACGGGCAGGGTGGCCACGGCATTCTCTGCGACGGGCGGCTTGGGCGCGATGCGCTGTACAGGGCCGAGGGCACCGGGCTCTGGATCGGTCGGCCGGTGGAACTCCCGGGCTCGCGGCCGCTGGCGTTCGAGCCGGAGCTGGGCGCCGATCTCGGTGGGCTTCGGGAATGGCCCAAGGACCAGGTGGTCAAATGCCTCGTCTTCGCCCATCCGGAGGACGACGCCGCGACCTGGGCGGCGCAGGAAGCCGAGTTGCTAGGGCTGTTCGAAGCCACCCGGACCCAGCGGCTCGAATTCCTGCTCGAAATCATCCCGTCCAAGGTCGGGCCGGTCGACGACGACACCGCGCCGCAGGTGATCCAGCGGGTCTACGATCTCGGCGTCTGTCCGGACTGGTGGAAGCTCGAACCGTTCAAGACCGAGGCGGCCTGGGCGAAGGCGGTGGCGGCGATCGAGAAGAACGATCCGCGCACCCGCGGGATCGTGGTGCTGGGGCTCGACGCGCCGGAGGCCGAGCTCGCCGCGAGCTTCGCGCTGGCGGCGCGGCAGCCGCTGGTGAAAGGGTTTGCAGTCGGTCGGACCATCTTCGGCGACGCGGCGCGGGGCTGGCTGTCGGGCACGATGAGCGATGCCGAGGCGGTCGCGGAGATGTCGGCGCGCTATGCCCGGCTTTGCGCGATCTGGGACGAGGCGCGGGCGACGGCGGGGGGATGAGCCGGCGAGGCCGGGGCGCTGCCCCGGACCCCGGAGTATTTTTTCAACGAAGAAGCCGGTCATGCGAAGGCCTCGTCAAAGCCGTCACCCTGCCCGGCCGCCGGGAAGCGGGCGCGGAAGGGGGTGAGGTCGAGCGTTCCGGCATCGTCGAGG
>JAGRMP010000287.1 GCA_020441225.1 Maritimibacter sp.
GAGAGGTATTCGCCGATGACGGAGTCGGTGGCGTCGGCGAGATCGTTGCCCACGTCCTGAAGCACATCCGCCGCGGTTTCATCCTGGACCTCGGAGGCAGCGGCACTAGGCGCCGCAGAGATGATCGAGATGAGGGCGGCCGACCCGAAACGTTGCAGAAAACGGGTGTCGACCTCACCGGTGACGCCGGAACGGCCGAGCGCATCGCCCCCAAAGGCGCTGATCCGGATCGTCTGCTCGGTCGGCAGGATGATCCGGTCCCAGGCAATGGTGACGCGGCGCTGCGAGACCTTTATGTCAGACCGGTATCGGCCGATCAGGCGCGAGCCGCGCGGGATCAGGAGCCGCGAGCCGTCATAGCTGAAGACATCCTCCGAGATGATCGCACGGGTCTGGCCGGGCAGGGAGCTGTCGAGCGCGGTCTCCAAAACGGACTGGATCATCGTGCCTTGAACCACGGTGTTCGAAGGGTTGGCGATCACCTCGGCCTGGGTGACGGCACTCGGCAGGGCACCGTTCAACACGAAATCCGTCACGTCTCCAAAGCTGCGTTCGGTGAGCTCGGTCTCGCGGGCATTGGCACCACCCGCGCCGCCGAAGGCGATGACGGGGGACGCGATCCGGCGCGCTTCGAAGGCGCGTTCCTCCTCGGCGCGGCGCCGGAGTTCGGCCAGACGCCGGGCTTCCTCTTCGCGGGCGCGCAGTTCTTCTTCGCTTGGTCCGGGCGGCGCCGGAGCGGGATTGCTGCCATCGATCTGCGCCAGGTCGAGGTCCAGGCGCAACTGCTGAAGTTCCCGGTCGCGCGCGGCGAGTTCATCCCGGAGCAGCTTTTGCGCGTCCTTCGACGCCGCTTGCAGTGCGGCGATTTCTGCCGTGAGCGTGGCGATTGCCGCGGCGGCGGTCGTGTCTTTTTCGAGTGAGGGCTTCGGCGCGGTCTGGAGTTCCTCGATCTGCGCCTGCAGCGCCTTGATTTGCGCCAGGAGTTCCGCATTCGGCTCGGCGGGTGCGGGGGTAACGATAATTTCCGGGTCTGGGGCAGGGGGTGGCACAAAGGGTTCGATGGTGCCGAAGCCGTCGCCCTCGGCCTGGAATTCGTCGGGTGTCGCTGTCGGCAGGGCGACCTCCTCGTCGCGCCCGGAGAACAGGAAGAGGACGGCGCCCGTGGTAAGGATCAGGCCCGTGATCAGCATCGCGAGGAGCGGCGTGCGTCGGGTCTGGGTTGCCCGCCGCCGCGGGCTACCCTGTTCGAGCGCGGCCAGCCGCCGTTCCAGATCGGGGTGCGGCGTCTCGCTCATGATGCGCTCCCCGAAGGCGGTGTCGCTGAGATACAGACGACTTCGTCACCCAGACGCAGGACCCATTGCCGGTTCACGCCGGAGACGCGAATGACGCCGTCCTCGAGGCTTCCGGTGTTCACCGTCCGCTCACGCCCGTTCGCGTAGCGGAAGATCGCCGGGACCGGCGCGTTCCGCGGGAAGGCGAAATAGGTGAAGGTTCCGTCGTCCCAGACCCGCGTTGGCGTGAACTCGATCCGTGCGCTGGCGCCGTAATTGGCGTTCGGTGCGGCACGCGCGATGGCGTTCGCAGGACGGCGCGTGTCGTTCGGATAGCGGAACTGGACGACATAGAAAGTTGGGGTCGAGGCTTCCTCGACGTTGAAATAGTAGCTCCGCCGGTTGGTGTAGACCGTCACGTTGGTGTGGACGGCGCGCGACAGGGGTTTGATTGCGAAGGCGCGGCCGCCCGGTACGCCATCGATCTCGAAACCTTCCGTGTCGCCGGCGATGATCGAGCGAATGCTCTCGCCCTCGCCGAACTCGATGCTCGTGACATGGGTGAGCGAGACGCTGAGACGGTAGACCTGCCCGTCCTGGTAGGTGGCGATCCGGACGCGATGGTCGTTGGCCCCGCCACGGGGAATGGCCTCGGCCATGGCATGGGCGGGTGCCAGGAACAGGCCGAGGCAGGCAAAGACCAGGGTACGCAACTTCAGTTCTCCAATCTGTC
>JAGRMP010000288.1 GCA_020441225.1 Maritimibacter sp.
CGGTGGTACCTCACCGGGACAAAGCCACTCCTTTACGCGTTCGTCGATCCTGTTTCGGCCCCATGTCCCCCCAACGACGGGTATTTGGTGGAGCCGCCGGGTACCGCCCCCGGGTCCGATCCGTTTATTACGAGCGCGTTTATGCCCATAGTCCCCGAAGGGACGCTATGAATATAGGGGGTGCGCGGAGGCGTGTGAAGGGGGCGCGTTGCGGGGCGGTGAGATTACCGCGTCCGGGTGCGGGCGGTCCGGGGACGCGCTTCAGAATCTCTGGCGGACACCGACGGTCGCGTAGGTCGCGCCGGTATCGGCGTAGTTGAATAGTGCGAAGCCCGGCAGGCCCTGGTCGTCCTTGATGCCGGACCGGTGGTGCATCCGCAGGACGAGTTCGCTGTCGGGACGTTCGGGCAGGGCGAAGGTCAGCTCCGGCGCGAAATAATGGAAGAGGTTCGAGCCTTCGCCGTTGCCGCTCACCCGCAACTCGTAGTCGGATATCCCCGTGGCGTAGTTGAGCCCGGTCGAGATCGCGAAGCTGGTCTTGACCTTGTCGTTCCAGGGAAACCAGTGCCACCGCACATACAGCGCGGCCCAGAACTCGGCCTCGGTCTGGTCGCCGAAGCGCTGCGCCGCACCGGCCTCGGCCTCGAAGCCCAGAAGCTCGGTGTCGTTGTAGCTGAGCGCGGCGACTTTGCGCGACAGGGCGAAGCCGACGATCCCGGAATCTTCCCAATCAAAGGCCCAAACCGGCGTCGGCAGCACGAAGCCGAAATCACCCTGGGTGATGTCGGCGATGCCGAAGGCCATGCCGGGCGAGGTCGTCGTCTGGCGACCGGAAAAGACATAGGCGGCACAATCGCCGGCGCAGGGGGAAAAGGCCCCATGCCAGTCGAAGGCGAGCCCGGCGCCCTCGCCGCGGGCAGAGGCCGGGGCAAGGTCGATGGCGGCGAGCGACGCAATCACCGCAACGATCCGAAGGCCAGCGATCCGAAGGCCAGCGATGCGAAGGCCAGGGACGCGACGGGTGGGGCCTTGTACAACGATCGCTCGTCTCCTCGGATAGGGCGGGGCGCTGGGCGCTGCCGTCGGGTCGGACGACGCGCCGGGCTTGGCCGGGAAACAATGTCGCGTCCGTGGGTGCATGATTGCCGCGACGCCGGGCAATGGTCAACCGGTCGGGGCCGGATCGGCGGGATCGGGCTTCTCATCGGTGCCCGGGGCCACTATCAAGGGCGGAACAGGCGCGCCAGGCGCCGCGGCAGCCCGTGCCCGGATGGCCGATCGGGGCTGCCGGCGTGCGACAGATCAACAAGCGCCACCGGACCGGGAGAGACGACATGTTCAAAGCCTTGCTGTTGGAGCAGAGCGAAGACGGGATGGCGAGCGCCGCCGTGAAAGAGATCGGCGAGGACAGCCTGCCCGCGGGCGACGTTACCGTGGCGGTCGAGTATTCGACGGTGAATTACAAGGACGGGCTGTGCCTGTCGCCGCGCGGCGGCGGGCTGGTGCGCAAATATCCGCATGTCGGCGGGGTCGATTTCGCAGGGGTTGTCGAAGCCTCCGAAGATCCGCGCTACAGCCCGGGTGACAAGGTCGTGCTCACCGGCTGGCGGGTCGGCGAGGTCCATTGGGGCGGTTATGCGCAGAAGGCGCGGGTCAAGGCCGACTGGCTGGTGCCGCTGCCTGCGGGCCTGACCACGCGGGCAGCGATGGCGGTCGGCACGGCCGGGTTCACGGCCATGCTCGCGGTGATGGCGCTCGAGGATCACGGGCTGACCCCGGACGGGGGCGAGGTGCTGGTCACCGGCGCGGCCGGCGGCGTCGGCTCGGTGGCGACGGCGATCCTTGCCGGGCTCGGCTACGCGGTCGCGGGTGTGACCGGGCGGCCCGAGCAGGCCGAGTACCTCAAGGGGCTGGGCGCGTCGCGGATCGTGGCGCGCGAGGAGATCAACGAGACGGTCAAACGCCCGCTTGAAACCGAGACCTGGGCCGGCTGCGTCGACGCCGTGGGGGGCGCGATGCTGGCGCGGGTGCTGGGCCAGATGAAATACGGCGGCAGTGTCGCCGCCGTGGGGCTTGCCGGCGGCGCGGATCTGCCGGCCAGCGTGATCCCGTTCCTCCTGCGCGGGGTGAACCTTCTGGGGATCGACAGCGTGATGCAGCCCTATGCGAACCGCCAGCGGGCCTGGGAACGGGTCGCGCGGGATCTGCCGATGGACAAGCTCGAAGAGATGGTGACACCGGCGACCCTCGCCGATCTGCCGAAGCTCGGCGCCGACATCCTCAAGGGCCAGGTCAAGGGCCGGGTGGTGGTCGACGTCAACGTCTGAACGGACGGACCTGTCCTCTCGGCCGATGTCGCAAATGGCTCAAATGTCGCAAACGGGACGCGTCTTGCCGCGGCTCTTTGCATCCCCGGTTCTTTTCCCGCTACGCTGAAGGCTGGGCGGACGTGGTGCGGGAACGCCGTATCGCCCCCCGACACAACAGTGACGCGAGGGGAGCGCTGACGCGCCGATCCGGCGCGGACAGGTCCGGCTCACCCCCGCGCAAAGGGGAGAGACATGTACCGAGACATCATGGTGCCGGTCGATCTGGCACATGAGGCCAAACTGGCCCACGCGCTCGATGTGGCCGCGGACCTCGCGCGCCATTGGGGTGCGCGCATCACCTATGTGGGGGTGACAAGCCCGGTGCCGGGGGTGCTCGGTCACAACCCGGGCGAGTTCGCCCGAAAGCTGACCGATTTCGCCGCGGCGCAAGGCGCGCGGCTCGACGTGGAAACGCGGGCGCATCCCGCCATCGCCCACGACCCGGCGACCGAGGTCGACGACGCGCTCCTGCGTGCGATCGACGAGACCGGCGCCGATCTGGTGGTGATGCAGAGCCACATCCCCGGGCTGGTCGACTACGTCTGGCCGTCCAACGGCGGCAAGATCGCGGGTCATGCCAAGGCGTCCGTGATGGTCGTGCGCGGCTGACCGGGCACGTCTAACCAATTATAAACAGGACAAAAACATGTCAGATACAGACGGACAGGGAATACCGGCCCCGGAGGGGCATGCGCAGATCATCGAGACCGATTACGAGATCGGTCAGGACAATATCGAAACCTCGATCGGCCCGTTCGGGCTGGATATCCACAACCCGGTGTTCCTGATCTCCGGGGTCGCCATCGTGATCTTCGTGTTCTACGCGCTGGCGTTGCCGGAACAGGCCGAAGGCTTCTTCGGCTGGCTCCGGCCGGCGATCACTTCGACCTTCGACAGCTTCTTCCTCGGGGCGGCGAACATCTTCGTGCTGTTCTGCCTGTTCCTGATCGTGAGCCCCTGGGGCTCGGTGCGGCTGGGCGGGGCGGATGCGACGCCGGATTATACCTATATCGGCTGGTTCGCGATGCTGTTCGCCGCCGGCATGGGCATCGGGCTCATGTTCTACGGCGTGTCCGAGCCGATGAGCCACTTCTCGACATCGCTCGGCGGCATCGCCGAAGAGGGCGGGGTGCGCACCGACTGGGCGCCGCTCGGTGCCGCGGAAGGCGACCAGGCGGAGGCGATCCGGCTGGGCATGGCGGCGACGATCTTCCACTGGGGCCTGCACCCCTGGGCGATCTATGCCGTGGTCGCGCTGGCGCTCGCCCTGTTCAGCTACAACAAGGGCCTGCCGCTCACCATCCGCTCGGCTTTCTACCCGATCTTCGGCGACCGGGTCTGGGGCTGGACCGGCCACGTCATCGACACGCTCGCGGTGTTCGCCACGCTCTTCGGCCTCGCCACCTCGCTGGGCTTTGGCGCGACCCAGGCCAATGCCGGTCTGAACATGCTGTTCGGCGTGCCGGTGGGGCCGACCACCGAGGTCATCCTGATCTCGGTCATCACCTCGATCGCGCTCATTTCGGTGGTGCGCGGGCTCGACGGCGGGGTGAAAATCCTCTCCGAGATCAACATGGGGCTCGCCTTCCTGTTGCTCGCCTTCGTGCTGATCGCCGGGCCGACGCTGGCGATTCTCACCGGCTTCGGCTCGTCGCTGCTCGCTTACGGGGAGTACCTGCCGGCACTGTCGAACCCGTTCGGCCGCGAAGACGCCAACTTCAGCCAGGGCTGGACCGCGTTCTACTGGGCCTGGTGGATCTCCTGGTCGCCCTTCGTCGGTATGTTCATCGCCCGGGTGAGCCGGGGCCGGTCGGTGCGCGAGTTCATCATCGCCGTGCTGCTCGTGCCCTCGCTGGTCTGCGTGTTGTGGATGACCGTCTTCGGCGG
>JAGRMP010000289.1 GCA_020441225.1 Maritimibacter sp.
TCGCGCCAGCTGATCCGCGGCATCACCTCGGGAGCGGTGAAATGACCTCAACCGTCTGCGCCCCAAAACCGTTAGATAACGGTTTTCTCAAGGGTTTTTCAAAACCCTTGTCCCAGCCCCGAACAGGAGTTTCCATATGACCCGCGTGCTTATCGCCGGGCTTGGCAACATGGGCCGCTCCCATGCGCTTGCCCATCACCACCACCCCGACGCCGAGATCGTCGGCCTGGTCAACCGCACCGCCGTCGACCTGCCGCCGGAAATCGCAGGCTACCCCCGGTTCGAAAGCTTCGAAGAGGGGTTGGCGACAAAACCCGACCTCGTGGTCGTGGCCACCTACACCGACAGCCACACCGATTTCGCCTGCGCGGCGATGGAAGCGGGCGCGCATGTCTTCGTCGAGAAACCGCTCGCGGGCAATGTCGCCGATGCCGAGCGTGTGGTCGCGACGGCCAAACGCACCGGCCGCAAGCTGGTCGTGGGCTATATCCTGCGCCACCATCCCTCCTGGGTGCGGCTGATTGCCGAGGCCCGCGCGCTCGGCGGACCCTACGTCTTCCGCCTCAACCTCAACCAGCAGTCTTCGGGGCATGAATGGGAGACCCACAAGGCGCTGATGCAGACGACGAGCCCGATCGTCGATTGCGGCGTGCATTACGTCGACGTGATGTGCCAGGTGACCGATGCCAAGGCGGTTCGGGTCCATGGCATGGGGCTGCGGCTCTCGGACGAGATCGCGCCCGACATGTACAATTACGGCCAGTTCCAGGTGGTCTTCGACGACGGATCGGTCGGCTGGTACGAGGCCGGCTGGGGGCCGATGATGTCGGAAACCGCCTTCTTCGTGAAGGATATCGTCAGCCCGAACGGCGCCGTCTCGATCACCGACGGCAACAAGGGCGCGTCGGCCGATATCGAGGGCCACACGAAAGTGGGCGGCCTCCGTGTCCACCGTGTCGGTGCGGGCGACACCGAGATCGCCATGCCCGACGAGCCCGGCCACGACGCGCTCTGCGCCGCGGAACAGGCCTATATGCTCGACGCCATCGCCGAGGACATCGACCTCACCCGCCACATGCAGGACGCGGTCGAAAGCCTGCGGATCTGCCTCGCCGCCGACGAGAGCATCCGCTCGGGACGGCCCGTATTGCTCCAGGAGGACAAGTCATGACCGCCCTCTCGCTCACCAAGGTGAACAAATCTTTCGGCAAGGTTCACGTGCTGAAGGACATCGACCTCGACGTCGACGAGGGCGAATTCGTCGTCTTCGTCGGTCCCTCGGGCTGCGGCAAGTCCACGCTGCTGAGGGTGATCGCCGGGCTCGAAGACGCGACCTCGGGCGACATCGCCATCGCCGGGCAGCAGGTCAACACCACCCCGCCGGCCAAGCGCGGCATCGCCATGGTNNCAGAGCTACGCGCTCTACCCGCATCTCACCGTGCGCGGGAATATGGCGCTGGCGTTGAAGCAGGAAGGCCAGCCCAAACAGGTGATCGAAGAGCGGATCACCGAGGCGAGCCGGATGCTCGACCTCGACCCCTATCTCGACCGGCGGCCGGCGGAGCTCTCGGGCGGTCAACGCCAGCGGGTGGCCATCGGCCGCGCCGTTGTGCGCCAGCCCAAGCTGTTTCTGTTCGACGAGCCCCTGTCCAACCTCGACGCGGCGCTGAGGATGAACACCCGGATCGAGATCTCGTCCCTGCACCGCACCCTCGGGGCGACGATGATCTATGTCACCCACGATCAGACCGAGGCGATGACGCTCGCCGACAAGATCGTGGTTCTGCGCGATGGGCGGGTGGAGCAGGTGGGCTCGCCGATGGAACTCTACAACAACCCCGCGAACCAGTTCGTCGCCGGGTTCCTCGGCGCGCCGTCGATGAATTTCCTTCCGGCGACGGCAGTGGGCGGGGCCGCGGGGCTGACCCTCGGTATCCGCCCCGAGGATCTCGCGCGCGATCCCGAGGGGCCGCTGCAGGCCGAGGTCACCCATGTCGAGCATCTCGGTGGGGACACCAACGTCGTGTTGCGTGGCGCGGAGGCGGCGGACATCACGCTCAGGCTCTTCGGTCAGCACGAGATCGGTTTCGGCGAGACTTTGCGGCTGGGCTTCCCGCCCGAAAAGGCCTTCTATTTCGATGCCGAGGGACGGCGGGTCGCGGCCTAAACACCGGCCCCGGCGCCGTCGATCCGCGCCGGATTTCACGCCCCGCGCCAGGAGGTCCCGCAAAGGGAAACTGTCCGTTTCCGCGTGAAAACATGAACTTACGACCTCGCGGCCGGGTCAAAACCCGGGATTCAGACGGTCAGCGTGTGCCCGGGGCATGTTCGATCCGCGCCCAGATCTGCCCCAGGTCCTCGTCGCCGATGGCAAGGCCGCAATTGTCCCGCAGCACCTCCGCAAGCTCGGTCCGCGACGTCAGTTCGCTGCGCTGCGCATCCGGCGGTTCGCCCCGGGTCAGCGCGCGGTTGAACAGGGCAATGCGCCCGCCCGCGTCGTGGAAGGCCAGCATCAGATTGGCCGAAAACGGCGCCCCGTCCCAGCGGGCGCAAAGGTAATTCGCCGCCTCGAAATCCACCGGCTGCACCGGCGTGTCGTCGAAGATGTAGAGCGCGATCCAGTCCGCGCCCGCCTGCCGGTCGAGCACGGTCGCACCGGTCGCAGGATCGCGCCGGACGCGGTAACGGCCGTTCGGCACCGCCTGCGGCGCCGGATCCGACAGCCGGACGGGGGCAAGCGCACCGTGGCCGCCAAAGCCGGTGTCGCAAAGCCAATCCGTCCCGTCGGCGGCAACCCTGAAGGCGTGGTGGCTGCGTGCGCCAGGCGTACCCGCGGGCGTGAAGACCCGGGCGAGCACCGCCCGGGGCGTGTATCCGAGCGCCGAAAGCGCCATTCTGAACAGGCTGTTGTGCTCGAAGCAATAGCCGCCGCGCCCGCCGGTCACGAGCTTGGCCATGATGTCCACCGGCGCCAGGCTCGGCACCCGGCCGAGCAACGGGTCGATGTTCTCGAACGGGATCGCGCGCATGTGGGCTTCCTGCACCGCAGCCAGCCCGGCCGCGCCGGCGGGCACATCGGTCAGACCGATCCGGTCGAGGTAATGTGCAAGACTGAACGTCGTCATCGCAACATGCCCTCCGGCAGGCAGGTCTCGACCGCCCGAAGCGTCCGGTTCGCGCACGAGCCCTTGGCCGGCAGACCCGGGGTGATCAAATCGTCAGAGGCAGGGCCGGTCATCGGCGTCTCCCATCGGGTCAATCCGTCCGGCCGATACTGGCACAGTTCCACGCGCTTTCAAGCGGGGGCAAACCGCCCATGCCCCGCCCGGCACGCGACCACCCTTGCCGGGTCCGGCCCCTTGTCGCACCTCGAGAGCGCCCAAAACGGGCCCGGTGCGGGCGAAAAAGATATCCGACACGCGACGACGCCCGGCGCGATGGGTTCGCGTAGGTCGCGCTGTTCGGCAACCCGGAACGCAAGCACACGAACACCGGCAGGCTGTCGCCCGGTGCCTTCGAGATCGGGCAGCGGAAACCGGAACCGGCAGGTGTCCGGGAAACCGGGAGCCCCTCACTCTGGCCGGTATCCGGGCTTGGGGATGTCTTCGCTGTACGGGCATCTTGACGGAAAATCCGCAATGAAATAGGCAGACATCTCCGGCGCGGGCGTTGTGTAGTGGTAAGA
>JAGRMP010000290.1 GCA_020441225.1 Maritimibacter sp.
AAGCCGAGAACACGAAGCTCAAGAAGATGTTGGCCGAGCAGATGATGGATGTGGCGACACTGAAAGAGATGCTCGGAAAAAACTTCTGAGGCCCGGTTCGAGGAGGAAAGCGGTGGACTGGGCCATGAAAGAGAAAAGCTATTCGCAACGACGCGCCTGTGCGCTGGCCGGTATCGATCCGCGCGTCTATCGGCGCACATCGAAGCGTCCGGCTGACACGGAGCTGCGCGCCAGGATGAAGGAGCTGGCGTCCGAGCGGCGGCGGTTCGGGTATCGCCGCCTGCATATCCTGCTGAAGCGCGAGGGCTGGGAGGTGAACTGGAAGAAGCTCTACCGGCTCTACCGCGAGGAAGGGTTAACCGTCCGTAAACGGGGCGGACGCAGGCGAGCGATCGGGACCAGGGCGCCGATGACGATCCCGCAGGGACCGAACCAGAGATGGTCGCTCGACTTCGTGTCGGATGCCCTGGCCGATGGCCGCAGGTTCCGCATCCTCTGCGTGATCGACGACTTCAGCCGAGAATGCCTGGCGACCGTGGTCGACACTTCGCTGTCGGGACACCGCGTCGCCCGCGAACTGGACCGGATCGCCGAGATGCGCGGCTATCCTTGCATGGTGGTCAGAGATAACGGAACCGAGCTGACCTCGAACGCGATGCTGAAATGGCAGGAGGATCGCCAAGTGGAATGGCATTACATCGCACCGGGTAAGCCCATGCAGAACGGCTTCGTGAAAAGCTTCAACGGCCGCCTGCGGGACGAGTGCCTTCTGTAGTCGGGGCGGGTTCGTCAAGTGCGATGGGGGCGGGTCCGTCTGGGGTCATGCTTCTGTCCGCGGTCGGCTCGAGGGCGCGCCGCATGTTGGCGGTCGATGGTGAGGCGGACCATGCTAAACGGCGGGCTTGCGTGATTGCGCGCAGAAGCAGCACCAGGCATTCGTGCGGCCTTCGCCTCATCCCCGTCCCTGACGGGACCGGCGCCCGAGCGCGAGACAGCGCCCGGGATCAGGTCAGGCCGCAGCGGCCCAGTGGAACGGTGTTCCGTCTCGCCACATGCGGTGCATCACTACGGCAAGCTTACGGGCGACCGCGATCTTTGCCTTCTTCAGGCTGCTGCGCTTGGCGATGCGGACGCCCCAGGACCGGAGCGATGTCCACTGCCGGCTTCGGGTCAGCATAACGTGGGCGGCCGTGAACAGCGCCGTTCGCGTGAAGGCATCGCCCGATCGGCTGATGCGGCCTCGCACATCGGTCTCACCGGACTGGTATTGTCGAGGTGTCAGGCCGAGATGGGCGCCCACGTCGGATGAGCGCCGGAAGCGGGAGGGATCGTCGATCGTGCTCTTGAAGGAAAGCGCGGTGACCGGCCCCACGCCCGGGATCGTCATGAACCGGCGGCAGAGTTCGTCGTTCGCCGTGACCCTCAGCAAGGCCGAGTGGAGCGCCGCGAGCTGAGCCTGCATCTGCGCTCGGCCTCTCAGAAGGCTGTCCATACAGAGTTCGAGCATCGGGATGCCGTCGACCAAAGTGCGGACCCGGGCTTCGAACTCCCGGACCGCCACACGGCCAACCTTCAATCCGAAGGGCCGGAGCAGGCCGCGGATCTCGTTCTCGTGGTCACGCAGCTTGTTCACGAAGAACTCCCGCGACACCAGCAGTGTGCGGAGTTCCTGGCTCTCGGTCGACTTCACGTGGACTGCCTTGAACCAGCCCGATCGGATCAGGTGGGCCAACGAGCGGGCATCGTTGCGGTCGTTCTTGTTGCGGTTCATCGCTACCATGGCCGCCTTCGCATGCCGGGCCTCGATGCAGATCGTCGGCATGCCGGCAGCGGTCAGGCCGTTGCACAGCCATTGCGACAGAGGCCCGGCCTCCAGTCCCACACGAGCGAACGCACCCCCGCAGCCAGCAAGCACTGCACCGATCGCATCGGGTTCGGATAGAACCTTGGCCTCAAACACCAACGCCCCGTCCTCATCGACGACGCAGACGCTGGTCATCTCCAGCGACACATCGAGACCTGCATATAGCTTTGTCATCGTTCATTCCTCCCGGTTGAAAATATCCCTCCGGTAGGAGACTACCGGCGCCGCCGGGTGACGAGCCCCGACTACGCCATCTGAACGAGACCCTGTTCTTCGGCATCGACCATGCCCGTCAGGCCGTGGCCCGCTGGACCCACATCTACAACACCGAGCGGCCTCATTCCGCCCTCGGATACCAGGCCCCGGCAGTCTTTGCCGCCCAACTCACCGCAATGGGCGATCAGCTTCGCGCAGTTGAACCGCTGCGCAGATCGCCCATTGCTCCACCGGCGCAACCGCGCCAAGTTCAACCGCCAGACTCTGGCCTCAGATGGATGAGCATCGGGGGTCACAGCACGGCAGTTCGACCCACCACTCTGGCCAACTGACGTTTCGGGGCGTGCGCGTCGCCTTCACCACTGCGCGCTGCTCCTCCCGACTGAGCTGGCGGCTGCCGGCGCGCGCGAGTGCGGCCTCGACGATCCAGGGCTCGAGCATCATGCGCGCCGTCGGGCGGTGGCGATCGAGCATGCGTGCCATCCGCAAGGGCTCGAGCGCGGGGGTCACGCTGCCGGGAGCGACACAGCTGAACACGATGGTCATTATCGGGGCGTCGTGGCGGAGCAAGTGCTTGGCCCGCGCATCCTCGATCGAGGCCAGGGCCTGGCGCGCGGCGGCACCATCGCCATCGAGCCCTTTCTTGGCGAGTTGCAGGAGGAACGCCTCGGCAGCGGTCACGCTTCGGTCGCATCCGTTCTCCCGGATCGTGACGGCCTGGCCGAGAACAGCATCATAGGGGATGCCCGTTCTCCGCCCCCTCGGACGACCACGCGGATTGCCGCTCTGGCCCTTGACGAACCGCGTCGAGCGCGGAGGCCTGCCGTAGCCGATGTCGTCTTCACCCGAGCCAGCCGTCATGCGCGCGTGCCTCGCGGCCATCGCAGGCTTCCGGGATCCCTCGTGCAGCGCCGGATCTCCTCGATCTCCTTGTCGGTGAGCTTTGCGCCACCGCGACGCCGACTCAGCGCGGCCTGCACGGCCCAGGGTTCGAGCAGGAGGCGCTGGTAGTTGTCGATTGGCCCGTAGTCCCGCGTGTCGACGCTGGCGATGCCAAGGATCAGCAGTGCCGCATTGGCATTGTCCGGATCTTCCTCGCTTCGATGGTTGATCCGCAACGCGGGTGCAGGCGCCATCTTCGCCAGGACCTGTTCGCGCTTCGCGATCATTTTCAGCACCTCGCGGCGCGCGGATCGATTTCCCGCAATGGCGTCCTGGTAGGTCCGATGCTGCAAGGCCTCCTCGACGCTTACCTCCTGCTGTATCCCGCTGCGGGTGATAGTCAGGGTCTTGTCGACGATGATGTCGAACGTGGAGGTCGATCCGGACCCGGATACCTTCTTCGGACGCCCGTTCGGATTGCCGCTCTGCCCCTTGGGGAACCGGCTGTGCTTCGGTGGCTCCGATCCGGGCGCCGTCATCCCATGCCTCCGTCCCGGACGAGCTCGGGGGTCTGGCCGGTCATCGCCGACCAGCGGGCAAGGGCGACGTCCACATAGGCCGGATCGATATCGATACCTCGGAAGTGACGGCCGGCGCGTTCTGCCGCGATGAGCGTGGTCCCGGAGCCGAGGAAGACGTCGAGGACGAGATTCCCACGCCGGGTAACGTCGCAAATCGCGTCAGCGACGAGGCCCACGGGCTTCACGGTCGGGTGCAGATCGAGGTCGGCACGACGGCTGCCCCTGAACGAGTTCACCGAGGCGTAGTCCCAGACATTGGTCCGGTTCCGGCCGTGACGGCCGAGCTCAACCATATTGGCGTGCGGCGCCCCGCCGACGCGGTAGACGAAGACAAGCTCGTGCTTCGATCGGTAAAGCGACCCCATCCCGGCATTCGACTTGTTCCAGATGCAGAGATTCAGCAGTTCGCCATAAACCCGGTTTCCGACCGCCGACACGTCCTCCATGTGCCGCCAGTCCATGCAGACGAAGTGTACCGCTCCATCCCGCGAGACTGCCGCCGCCGCACCGAGCGTCGCGGCCAAGAACGTCCTGAACTCAGCCTCCGTCATCTCTCCCGAGGCCATTGCAAACTCGCGGTGGCGGCCCCGGGCATTGGCATGCCCGTTGATCCGAACATTGTAGGGCGGGTCAAGAAAGGCGGCGTCGATCCTGCCGTCGCCGATGACGGCTGCCAGGAACGCCGGATCGCGGCTGTCGCCACAGCCGATCCGATGCGGTCCGAGCGCCCAGATGTCGCCGGGCTTCGTGCGCGGCGTCGTCGGGGCTTCGGGGATCGTCTCGTCGTCGGGATCGGTCGACGTCCCGAGCAGGACGTCGAGCTCACCGGTCGAGAAGCCTGTCAGCGTCAGGTCCAGGTCCAGATCGAGGCTGGCCAGTTCGCCGAGTTCCATCTTGAGCAAGTCGAGATCCCACCCGGCATTAAGTGCGATCTTGTTGTCCGCGATCCTGAGGGCGCGTTTTTGGGTGTCGGCAAGGCCCGACAGCGTGATCGTCGGAACCTCCACGAGGCCCAGTTCCTTCGCCGCCCGAAGACGACCGTGTCCGGCGATGAGCGCGCCCGCCTCGTCGATCAGGATCGGATTGGTGAAGCCGAAGGCCTCGATCGCAGACTTCAACTGGGCGATCTGGCTCTGTGGGTGCGTCCGCGCGTTGCGAGGATCGGGCCTTAGGCCCTCGACCGCACGGTACGTCACTGACAACGGCTTCAGTTGGTGATTGGTCTTGTCCATATACCCTACAACTCGTTACCAAAACACAACGCACCCCGATATGTGGTGATCCGGCGATGATTTCAAGAGGAAGCGGCTTCCGACTGGACTTGGCGCGCCAAAGGAGCGTTGCTGTCCCCAAGCCCGGCCAGATCCCCGGGCGCGTCGCGGTAGCGGCGGAGGGTCCGTCGCGTCAGCCACGGAGGCCCATCATGGCACCCACATCCAGGTCAGCATCGACTGCAATGATCCCCACGCCGCAACGCAAGACCGCCGTTCTGGTGGCGCTGCTTTCCCGCCCCGAAGGGGCAACGCTCGACGATCTCGTCCGGGCAACGGAGTGGCAGGCGCATTCCGTACGCGGAGCGCTTTCCGGGGCCCTGAAGAAGCGGGGACACCAGATCATCTCCGAGAAGATCGAAGGTGTTCGCCGCTACCGGATCGCGGTCGCTCGATGAGGGGGGCAGAGACCCTTGGGCCGGATATATCCGCCCTCGCGTCGCGCGATCTCGAGGGGCTGCGCGCGGCCTGGCGCGCGGCCTATGGCCCGCCGCCGAACCTGCGTTCGGTCGAGCTCTTGCGGTTGCTGCTGGCCTGGCGCCTCCAAGCCGACGCCCAGGGCGGCCTTGACCGCGAGACGCGGCGCAGGCTCGCGCGCAAGGGACCGGTGCAGGCGGAAGGCCTTGATCTCGGTGCCGGCACCGTGCTGACCCGCGAATGGCAGGGGCGCAGGGTCGAGGTCGTCGTCGAACCGGGCGGTTTCCGCCACGACGGCCAGCTCTATCCGAGCCTTTCCGCGGCAGCCTCGGCGATTGCGGGATCCCGCTGGAACGGTCCGCGCTTCTTTGGCTTGCGCAAGAGCGCCACATGACCCGGACCCGGATCCGTTCCGCGATCTATACCCGCAAGTCGAGCGAAGAGGGACTTGATCAGGAGTTCAACAGCCTCGATGCGCAGCGCGAGGCCTGCGAGGCTTATGTCAGGAGCCAGGCGGGCGAGGGCTGGCACAGCTTGCGCGACCGCTACGACGATGGCGGTGTCTCGGGCGGCACCATGGAGCGGCCTGCGCTGAAGCGACTGCTCGCCGACATCATGCGTGGCCGGGTCGATGTGGTGGTCGTCTACA
>JAGRMP010000291.1:0-193 GCA_020441225.1 Maritimibacter sp.
CCCATGAAGCGGGCGACGAACTCCGTGCGGGGCCGGTTGAAGACCTCGCGCGCGGGGCCGGCCTGTTCGATCACCGCGTCGTTCATCACCACGATCTCGTCGGCAAGCGCCAGCGCCTCGTCCTGGCCGTGGGTCACATGCAGGAAGGTGATACCGAGCTCGCGCTGCAGCCGCTTGAGCTCGGCCCGCATCC
>JAGRMP010000291.1:219-1416 GCA_020441225.1 Maritimibacter sp.
GCCGAGAGCGGCTCGTCGAGGAGCAGCACCTTGGGCTTGGTGATAAGAGCGCGGGCGAGGGCCACGCGCTGCTGCTGGCCGCCGGAGAGCTGCGCCGGCAGCCGGTCGGCGTAATCGGTCATGTCGACCAGCGCGAGCAGCTCGTCGGCACGGCCATGCCGGGTCGGCTTGTCGACCCCCTGCATCCGGAGCGAGAACGCGACGTTGTCGCGCACGGTCAGATGCGGAAACAGCGCGTAGGACTGGAACATCATCGCGGTGCCGCGCTTCGCCGGCGGCAGGCGCGAAACATCGACCCCGTCGAGCACGATCTGCCCCTCGGAGATGGTTTCATGGCCGGCGATCATCCTGAGCGTCGACGACTTGCCGCAGCCCGACGGGCCGAGCAGGCAGACATAGCTGCCCGGTTGGAAGATGTGGCTCACATCGCGCACCGCGACCGTGTCGCCGTAGCGCTTGGTGACATGAGCGAGTTCGAGGTCGTGTCCTGTTCGCATGTATCCGTTCCCTGTTGACCCGAGCTTGCGGAAGGCCGGAGGGTTTGCGGAAGCGGCAGCAGGCCTGGAGCGGAACGAAAACCGGCGCTGGCGAAAAAATGGGCGCCGGAGGAGATTGTGTGCACATTTTTATCGACATAATTGTATACAATATTGCATGCGGATCTGACGTCTTGCGGTTGCAGCGGGTCTGCCGCAGCTTGGCGGCACGGAGTAACGAGATGAACAAGGCCTACATCGCACGGGACGAATCCCGGGGGGCGGCGTCCGAGATCGCCGATGCGCTGGCCCTGGCGATTCACGAGCACCGTCTTGCGCCGGGGACGAAGCTTGGCGAGGACGACCTGGCGGATATCTACCGCGTGAGCCGGACGGTGGTGCGCGCCGCCCTGCAACGCCTCTCCCACGACAAGCTGGTCGATCTGAAGCGGAACCGCGGCGCCTTCGTGGCCCAGCCCTCGGTGCGCGAGGCCCGCGAGGTGTTCGAGGCGCGGGCGCTGCTCGAGCCGCGCACCGTCCGCTCCGCCGCCGAGCGCGCGACCCCGGAGGATATCGCCACCCTCCAGACCCATATCGATGCCGAACACGCCGCGATCGACGAGGGCAATGCCGGCCGTGCGCTCTATCTCTCGGGTCTCTTTCATCTCGAGATTGCCCGGATCGCCAACCAGGCGACGATCGAAGCGTTCATCTCGCAGCT
>JAGRMP010000291.1:1480-2954 GCA_020441225.1 Maritimibacter sp.
GAGAGCCATGCCCACCATGAGCTCCTCAAGGCGATGGCCGACAACGATGGCGACCGCGCCGAAGAGCTGATGAAAAGCCACCTGGTCGATCTGCTGACCTCGCTCGATCTGCGCAATGCGCCCGTTGCCGCGGGGTCGCTCAAGGAGGCGCTGGGCCGATGATGCGCCTCGCCCGGGCCGGTGAGATCGCGACGGTGCTCGACTGGGCCGCGGCCGAAGGCTGGAACCCCGGGCGCGACGATGCCGCCGCGTTCCATGCCGCCGACCCGGCGGGCTTTTTCGTCGCGGAACGCGACGGGGCGCCGGTGGCGGCGATTTCGGTGGTGAACCATGCGCCCGACATGGCGTTCCTCGGCCTCTATCTGTGTTTGCCCGACTGGCGGGGGCAGGGGATCGGCTTTGCCCTTTGGCAACATGCGCTCGCGCATGCGGGCGGGCGCACGGTCGGGCTGGACGGTGTCGCGGCGCAGCAGGCGAACTACGCGAAATCGGGGTTTGCCCATGCCGGCGCGACGGTGCGCTACGAAGGCGCCCTTGCCGGGGCACAGAGTTCGGATGTGCGCCCCGCCGCGCCTGCGGATTTGCCCGTCATCGAAGCCCTCGACCGGGCGGCGAACGTCTATGCGCGCCCGGCCTTTCTTGCCGCCTGGACCACGCCGACCGAGACCCGCCGCACGTTCCTGCTGGAGGACGGCACCGGTTTCGCCACGGTCCGGGCCTGCCGCGACGGGGTGAAGATCGGCCCCATCGTCGCCCCGGACCATAGCGCGGCCCTTGTTCTGGCCCGCGCTGCCCTGGGTGTCTTGCCGGCCGAGCGGGCGGTTATCGACCTTCCCGCGTCCAACCGGGCCCTTGCCGACGTGCTGGAGCGGCTCGGGTTCGTGGAAACCTTCGCCACGGCCCGGATGTATCGCGGCGCGGCGCCGAAGGTCTCGCACACCCTCCAGGCGATCGCGACGATGGAGCTGGGTTGACGGGGGCACCGTCCGAGACGTTCGCCAAAGCCCAATTTCTGGCCCCGCGACCGCGATGGCGCAGATTGCTCGCCCGGGCGACCGCGGGTAGGGTCGGGCGATGGACACGCCCCGCCCCCTCAACGTGATTGAAGACAGCGCTCTGCGCCGCCTGTTCGAGCTCGGCGACCATTCTCTGGTGCCCATGGGTCGACCCGGGATCGAGCGGCGCGACGGGGTCGTTGTCGAAACCTGGGCATTCTCGACTGCGGCGGGGGAGGTTGTGCGCGGGTTGGTCATGCGACCGGAGGCCGTGGCGCGGCCGATGCCGGCGGTGCTCTACATTCACGCGCATGGCAATCGCTATGACATCGGGGCTGACGAGCTGATCGCCGGGCGTCCGGCGTTAAGGGGCCCGCTGGGCTCGGTGCTCGCGCGCGAAGGCATATTGTCGTTCGCTATCGACCTGCCGGCCTTCGGCGGACGGCAGGCCCCCGGCGAAAGCGCGCGGGCCAAGGCGG
>JAGRMP010000023.1:0-5115 GCA_020441225.1 Maritimibacter sp.
GACCGAGGATTTCTGGTTCTGCGGGTTGCCGGTTCAGCAGGGCAAACCCTATTGCGAGGCGCATGTGGGCGTGGCGTTTCAGCCGATGTCGTCGCGGCGCGACCGCAAGCGGTGATGCCGGCGCGCTGAGGCGCGCCGCTCGGCCGGTGAGTATTTTCACCAGGGAAAAGGGGGAAGATGATGGACATTGGTCCCGCTGTACCCATTCTGCGCAGCTTCGACGCCGCCGAGGCGCGGGATTTCTATCTGCGTTATCTCGGGTTCGAAGTGCTGTTCGAGCACCGGTTCGAGCCGGGGTTTCCGCTCTACATGGCGGTGCGGCGGGAGGGCTGCGAGCTGCACCTGTCGGAGCATCACGGCGACGCCACGCCGGGGGCGGCGGTGCGGATCGAGGTGGGCGATGTCGAGGCTTTGCTTGCCGAGCTGAACGGGCGCGGGCATGCGAGGATGCGGCCCGGGATCGTCGACCAGGACTGGGGGACGCGGGAGATCATGCTCACCGATCCCTTCGGCAACCGGGTGGTGTTCTGGCAGGCGGGAGCGGCCTGAGGCGGGGTCAGAGCGCGACCAGTATGGCGCCGAGGCCGACGAGGGCGATGCCGATCCAGTTGACGAGCTTGAGGCTTTCGCCGAGGAACGCGGCGGCGAAGACAGCGACCAGCACCACCGAGAGCTTGTCGATCGGCGCGACCCTTGCGGCGTCGCCCAGTTTCAGCGCGCGGAAATAGGCGAGCCAGGAGGCGCCGGTCGCGAGGCCGGAGAGCGCGAGGAACAGCGCGGCGCGGGCCGGGATCGAGGAGATCGGGCGCCACTGGCCGGTGGCCGAGACCAGCACGACGAGCACCGCGATGACCACGAGGGTGCGCAGGAGCGTGGCGAAATCGGACGGCAGGTCGTTGACCCCGAGCTTGGCGAAGATCGCGGTGAGCGCGGCGAAAACGGCGGCGAGCAGGGCCCAGGCTTGCCAAGGCATTTCTTTTCCCTCGGTTGGTTCGGTGTTTTCCTAGACCCGCGGGCGCGGTAAAGGAAGCCATGTCGCAGAACCCGCCCGATCTTCGCCCCGACCTCGCCCGTGCCAGCTTTGCCGAGGCCGCCCGGCCCGGCCAGCCGAAGATCGGCATGGTGTCGTTGGGCTGCCCCAAGGCTTTGGTGGACAGCGAGCGGATCCTCACGCGGCTGCGCGCCGAGGGCTACGCGATCAGCCCGGATTACGCGGGCGCGGAGGCGGTGATCGTCAACACCTGCGGGTTTCTCGACAGCGCCAAGGCGGAGAGCCTGGAGGCGATCGGCGAGGCGCTGAGCGAGAACGGCCGTGTGATCGTGACGGGGTGCCTGGGGGCGGAGCCGGAGTACATCACGGGCGTGCATCCGAGCGTGTTGGCGGTGACCGGGCCGGAGGCCTATGAGCAGGTGCTGGACGCGGTGCATTCGGCGGCGCCGCCGGCGCCGGACCCGTTCGTGGACCTGCTGCCCGCGACCGGCGTGAAGCTCACGCCCCGGCATTACAGCTATCTGAAGATTTCCGAAGGCTGCAATCACGCCTGCAAGTTCTGCATCATCCCCGACATGCGCGGGCGGCTCGCCTCGCGGCCGGCGCATGCGGTGGTGCGCGAGGCGGAAAAGCTTGCGGATGCGGGGGTGAAGGAGCTGCTCGTCATCAGCCAGGATACGTCGGCGTATGGTGTGGATCTGAAACACGCCGAGGATCGCGGGCACCGGGCGCATATCGTGGATCTTGCGCGCGATCTGGGGCGGCTCGGGGCGGAACGGGAGCTGTGGGTGCGGCTGCACTACGTCTACCCCTACCCCTTCGTGCGCGACCTGATCCCGTTGATGGCGGAGGGGCTGATCCTGCCCTATCTCGACATCCCGTTCCAGCATGCCCACCCGGAGACCTTGCGCCGGATGGCGCGGCCGGCGGCGGCGGCGAAGACGCTCGACGAGATCGCGGCCTGGCGCGCGACCTGCCCGGAGATCACCCTGCGCTCGACCTTCATCGTCGGGTACCCGGGAGAGACCGAGGCGGAGTTTCAGGTGTTGCTCGACTGGCTGGACGAGGCGCAGCTCGACCGGGTGGGTTGTTTTCAATACGAAAACGTCGCCGGGGCGCGGGCCAACGACCTGCCCGACCACGTGGCGCCGGAGCTCAAACAAGAGCGCTGGGACCGGTTCATGGAGAAGGCGCAGGCGATTTCCGAAGCGAAGCTCGCAGCCAAGGTGGGTACGCGGCAGCGGGTTCTGGTGGACAGCGTGGACGAAGACGGCGCGGTCTGCCGGACCAGGGCGGATGCGCCGGAAATCGATGGCAACCTGTTCATCGACGAAGGTTTCGAGGGGCTCGCGCCCGGCGATCTGGTCACCGTCGAGGTGGACGAGGCGAGCGAATACGACCTCTGGGGGCGGGTGGTTTCGGGGTGACGGTGGGGTGGAACCCCACCCTACGGAACCGTATGGTTTCGGCGCGCCGATGCTTGGACGTACGGGGGCGTATGGAAGATTACTTCGGGCTCAGACGGTCGAGGGCGTAGCCATCGGCCCAGGTGCCGTGCAGCTCGCCGTCGCTCATGACCGTGTAGACGATCAGGTAGTCGGACCCCCAATCGACCAGGATCGTGTTGCCGTCGCGCGCACCGGTGCCGGAATAGGTGCCGACCGTTGTCTGCCAGAAGATGCTGACCGTCTCACCGTCGTCACTGACCTGCGCCGTGCCGGTGTAGACCGCGCCGTCGAGGTTGCGGCCCCAGACGTCGTAGGAACCGGCGAGGGACTGGGCGAAAGTGAGGGTAGGGGCGAGGAGGAGGGCGAGGAGCAGAAGGAGGCGAAGCATGGTGGGGTCCGTGTCATTGGATGGCCATCACCCATTCGGAAACTTGCTCTGCAACCATTTCAGCACAGATTTTTGGTCCGCGGACGTCGCTCTTCGGACCTGGACAAGTAGCTTCTGGAGTGACGGTCGATCCAAGGTAAGATTCGCAGCGCCCTCGTTGCAAACTGAACAAAGGGCGCGAAGATTTGATGGTTCGTCCGAGCCACCCGCCGATTTGTCAATCACGTGACCGATGTGCAGCCGGGTTTTCCTGGTCGGATCATATGGATGCGGCTCACCTGCAACTGCTCCACATTGCTGACATGTGAACCCGTTCCGGTCGAGAACATAAGCGCGGGTTTCTTTAGATATTTCGCGAGCGAAAGCTGGCTCTGGTTTCTCGTTCAATAAAAGGTACTGGCCCGGCTTGAGATCGCCGCGATCGTTATGGGTTAGGATCTGGTACCCTTCCTCGCTTCGCAACTCACGCACTCGGCGTGCCCACTCAGATATCCCTCCGGCGACTTCGCGGAGTTCTTCCGCTTCCATTACTCTTCCAATGTTGGACAGGAAGTGTTCGCGGAGTTTGGTCCGGGCGCCTGCCTTGGCCATATTGATTACCTCACCGCATACGCCTTCTTTTTCGACATTTTTTCACCTGCCACGCGTATGGCCGCATGTAGACGCCTACCTAACGCCGCAGCGACCGGTGGCGGAAAAGCATTGCCAACCTGTCGGTAAGCATTTGTTTTCTTTCCATAAAAATGCCAATCATCCGGAAACCCCTGTACACGGGCAACCATACGAGTGGTCAACCGTGGCACGCCATCGAAGCCAGGCTCGGGCGGCGCGTCTCCGATGCTCTTTCCGTTAACGCCGAGCTTCAACCACGCGTTCCGGGCCCGCGTGGGTCCGAGGTCTGGCCCACCATGTTTCTTCGATCCACCTACAATCGTTGGCGCGATCTGATTAGCTTTCTCGGACCACGCCGCTGCCCCTTCCCAACCGCCCTCGGCCATGAGGTCGAGCAGCAGTTCGCCCACGGGCGGAGCTTTCCTGAAGTCCTCATCATGGAGCGGAAACACAAACTCTTCCCAGTATGCAGGTTTCCCGGCGACAATCGCGACCCGGGGTCGAAGCTGTGAGACCCCGTAGTCAGACGCGTTCAGCAGTTCGACTTTCATCTCATACCCGAGGCGCTTGAATTGAGCCTCAAGAAACTCTCTGTAGCCTGCGAACACGGGGTCGAGAAATCCCCGAACATTCTCGATCAAGACCATCTTTGGGTCCGTCTGTTCGATCAGTCGGAGTGCGTCATTGAAAAGGTTCCTCTCGTCAGCTTCGCCAAGCTGTTTCCCGGCAACCGAGAACGGCGGGCAAGGAAGTCCCGCAGCAAAAAGATCGACCCCGCGATAATCGCTCGCATCCGATTCCTGCATATCTTCGAGGCGCACGTTCCAGCTTGGTCGATTCACCCTAAGCGTTTTTGTGCAATGCAAGTCATTGTCGACCAACAACTTATGATCAAACCCGGCCTGCTCCAGCCCAAGGGCCTGCCCGCCCGCGCCCGCACAAAATTCGATGGAGGTTAGCTTCTCCATTCGGGTCTCCATAAACGATACTTGGTAGTCTCGCGCATTGAGCACACCTTTTATTGAGTTGGCAAGCGTAGCGTTCTCTATTTGTGCACGATTGACGTTAAAGGGAAACTAACGCCCGCTAAGCCTGCAGCGCCCGCACCTCGACCGCGCCTTCTTCGCGGGCCTTCATCGCCAGCGCGGCGGCGTGGCTTCCGGCGGCGGTGGTGAAGTAGGGGATCTTGTCGTAGAGGGCGACGGCGCGGATGGAGCGGCTGTCTTCGACCGCTTGCGCGCCCTCGGTGGTGTTGAAGACGAGCTGGACGTCGCCGTCCTTCATCCGGTCGGCGATGGTGCGACCGCCTTCGTAGACCTTGTTGACCACTTCGGCCGCCACGCCATTACCCTCGAGCCAGGCGGCGGTGCCGCGGGTGGCGAGGATGGCGAAGCCGAGCTCGACCATGACGCGGGCGGCTTCGAGCATGTCGGCCGTCTTGTCGGCGTCCTTGATCGAGACGAACACGGTGCCGGTCTCGGGCAGGTGCGTGCCCGCGCCCATCTGCGCCTTGAGGAAGGCGCGGGGGAAGGACCGGTCCCAGCCCATGACCTCGCCGGTCGACCGCATTTCGGGGCCGAGGATGGTGTCGACGCCGGGGAAGCGGGCAAACGGCAGCACCGCTTCCTTGACCGAGTACCAGGGCACGTTGGGATCGCAGAGCGTGAGCGGGTCGG
>JAGRMP010000023.1:5253-5429 GCA_020441225.1 Maritimibacter sp.
GCGAGGCGCGCGGGTTGACCTCGATCAGGTAGACCACCGGCGCGCCGGCCTCGTCGGCCTTGACCGCGAATTGCACGTTCATGAGGCCCTTGACCTTGAGCGCGAGGGCCAGCGCCCTGGTCTGGCGGGTGATCTCGGCGATGACCTCGGGCGACAGGCTGTGCGGCGGCAGGCAG
>JAGRMP010000023.1:5448-5875 GCA_020441225.1 Maritimibacter sp.
CCGGCCTCTTCGATATGCTGCATGATGCCCGCGACATGGACGGTTTCGCCGTCGCAGAGCGCATCGACATCGACCTCGACCGCGCCGGAGAGGTAGCCGTCGAGCAGGACGGGGCTGTCGCCCGAGACGACCACCGCCTCGCGGATGTAACGCTTGAGGTGGTCGAGGTCGCGCACGATTTCCATCGCCCGGCCGCCGAGCACGTAGCTGGGGCGGATCACCAGCGGGAAGCCGATTTCCTCGGCGAGCTGGATCGCCTCGACGTCGGAATGCGCGATGGCATTGTGCGGCTGCTTGAGGTCGAGCTCGTGGACGAGGTGCTGGAAGCGCTCGCGGTCCTCGGCGAGGTCGATGGCGTCGGGCGAGGTGCCGAGGATCGGGATGCCGGCCTCTTCGAGGGCATTGGCGAGCTTGAGCGGCGTCTGGC
>JAGRMP010000292.1 GCA_020441225.1 Maritimibacter sp.
CGCCCGAGATCGAGCGGATCACCAATACCTTCCTGCATGCGCCGGCGCGGATCGAGGTGGCCCGCCAGGCGACCACGGGCGAGAACATCGAACAGGCCGTCGTCCGCTTCAAACCCTCGCGCCGCGATCGTGCCGCGACCGAGAAGCGCAAGCTCCTCAGGGCCTTGATCGACGGCGAGGGCGCGGCCTGCACCAACGCGATCATTTTCTGCAACCGCAAGACGGATGTGGATATCGTCGCCAAGTCGCTGAAGAAATACGGCTACGACGCCGAACCGATCCACGGCGATCTCGACCAGTCCAAGCGGATGGAAGTGCTGCAGGGCTTCCGCGACGGCAAGATCCGCTTTCTCTGCGCCTCGGATGTGGCGGCACGCGGTCTCGACATTCCCAACGTGAGCCACATCTTCAATTTCGACGTGCCGGGCCATGCCGAGGATTACGTCCACCNNNNGCATCGGCCGCACCGGCCGTGCGGGACGGTCCGGCAAGGCTTTCATGATCTGCGAACCGCGCGACGAAAAGAACCTCGACGCGGTGGAACGGCTGATCGAGCGCGAGATCCCGCGGGTCGACGATCCGACGAAGGCGGGCCGCGCCGCGGAGGCGGAGAGCGGGTCCGAGGCCGAGGAGGCGGCGCCCCGAAGCGCGCGCAAGGGCGGGCGCGACAGTAAAGGGCGTGACACCGCGCGGAGCAGCAGCCGCAACCGGAGCCGCGCCCCCAATCCCGAGGTCGAAGTCGAGGTCGAAACGCAGCCCGCAGAGACCCCCAAGGCCGCGCCTGAGGCGCCCCAGGCCGAGGACAAGCCAAGCCCGTCGCGTTCGCGCAGCCGCAGCACGGGGCGGAAGGGGCGCAGCGACGATGTTGTCGGGATGGGCGACCACCTGCCCCAGTTCATCGCCCAAAGCTTCGACGAGCGCCGCGACTGACGCGCGGGGCCCTTGGCCCCGGTCGATATGTCGACAGGCGGAGGCCCGGCAGCGGGCGTCGGTCAGCATTTGTTCACCTGTCCAGCGTAGATTGGCACGCGGGTCCCCCCGCTTGAGGTCAATGTTGCGCAAGGACAGACCAGATGAGTGACATGACATCGGAGCGCCGCAGGATCGGTCGCAATCCCCGGCAGGTGGCGTTTGCGGTCATGGTCGAGGACGAAAGCTTTCCGGCCGAGCTGACCGATATTTCCACAGCCGGGATCCAGGCCCGGCTCGACGCGGTCCTTTTCGACGAAATCCGCGAAAGGATCGACGGCGTCCGGTTCGGCACCCGGCCGCCCCTGCCCATCACCCTGCACTGGGGTTTTTTCGACGGCCGGTTCGGCGCGTCGTTCAAGGACACCCTGTTGGCGCAATCTGTCCTCGACGAGTTCTTCCCCGCCCTGTCCGACGCGAACCCCGCCGCCGAGGGGTGAACCGCGCCCGCGAAGCTCCGCCGCACCGGGGATCGCCGCGCATGGGATCGCCGCACGGGGGATCGCCGCACGGAGACCTGTCGACAAGCTCGGTCATGGTGCCGGGTTGAAGCGACCGCGCGCGACCGGCCCGGCGCGCAGCGCGGACGCGGCGACCGGGTGCGGAGGTCTCCTGCGACCGCCGGGGAAGGTCCCCATTCGCGGTGAAGCTCCGGCTCTCCGAAGGTGCTGACCCTGCCGCGGGCGCCCGCCCGCCCAGATGGCGCCTGCCAGGCAGGCGCCCTGTGCGCCACGCGTGCATCCGTGGTTCGGCCCTGCTGTGGCGGCGCCCGGCTGCGGACCTCGCCGGGTGGGACGCACGGCCACGTCCAGGCGCGGCCCCCCGCCCGCCGCAGGCGCGACAGTGCGCAGCACTGGCATCCGAACCGTCGGGCCTCAGGCCTCCAGCCGGCTCACGGTCACAGTCACCTCGGGCTTGCGCCCGATCTCGTCCTGGGCGGTCTTGCGGGCGATGCGGCGAAGCTCCTCTTCGAGCGCCTCGTCGTCGCGCAAGGTCTTGCGGCCCGCCCGCATCAGGAACTGGCCCAGGATTTCTTCGAGCAGTTCGGCCAGCGGCGCGCGGGACTTGCCGGTCTCCGGCAGGCCCACGAGTTCGACCCAGGGATCGCCCAGCGGCGCGTCGTCTTCGACGATCACCTGCACGATCACGTGGCCATTGAGCGCGAGCCGGATGCGGTCGCGCACGATGCCGTCGAGCGCGCCGATCAGGATATCGCCGTCGAGATAGATCCGGTCCGCCTCGACATGTTCGACCACATGCGGCCGGGCGCCGGTCAGATCGCAGACCGCCCCGTTCACCACCACCGCCGAGATCCGCCCGTTCGCCTCGGCCAGCTTGGCATGTTCGCGCAGGTGGCGGTGTTCGCCGTGCATCGGGATCACCATCTCGGGGTTGACCACCGCGTGCATCTTTTCGAGGTCGGGCCGGTTGGCGTGGCCGGAGACATGGTAGCGATCATCCTCGGCCACCACGTCGACGCCCATCTCGGAGAAGGCGTTAAGGATCCGGCCCACCGAGCGCTCGTTGCCGGGGATGGTCTTCGACGAGAACAGGAACGTGTCGCCCTCGGCCATGGTCAGGCCGAGATACTTGCCGCGCGAGAGCTGGGCGGAGGCGGCGCGGCGTTCGCCCTGGCTGCCGGTAACGATCAGCATCAGGCTTTCGCGCGGGATGTCGCGGGCGTCCTCCGGCGTGACGGTCTTGGGGAAATCGTCGAGGATGCCGGTCTTGACCGCCGCTTCGACCATCCGCCGCATCGCCCGGCCGAGGAGGCAGACCGACCGCCCCGCCGCCGCGCCGGCTTCGGCGAGGGTTTTCACCCGGGCGACGTTGGAGGCGAAGGTGGTCGCCACCACCATGTGCGGCGCATCCGCCACGAGCCTGGTGATCGGTTCGGTGAGCCCGGCCTCCGAGCGGCCCTTGTGCGGCGAGAAGACATTGGTCGAGTCGCAGACCAGCGCGCGCACCCGTCCGGACGTGGCCTCGCGCCAGAGCGCCTCGTCCCAGGCCTCGCCGACGCCCGGGGCGGGGTCGAGCTTGAAATCGCCGGTATGGACGATGCGGCCGCCGGGGCTGTCGATGACCAGCCCCGCGCTTTCGGGGATCGAGTGCGAGATCGGCAGGAAGGCGACCTTGAACGGGCCCGCCTCGACCCGGGCCGGCCAGGGCTCGACGATCTCGACAGCCATCGGGTCCTGGCCTGCGTCCTCCATCTTGAGCCGGGCGATATGGCCGGTGAAGGCGCGGGCATAGACCGGCACCTTGAGCTCCTGCCACAGCCGCCCGATGGCGCCGACATGGTCCTCATGGGCATGGGTGATGAAGATCGCTTCCAGCCGGTCGACGTTCTCCTTGAGATAGCCGATGTCGGGCATGATCAGGTTGACGCCGGGCGTGGTGTCCATATCGGGAAAGGTCACCCCGAGGTCGACCAGGATCAGCCGCTCGGCCCCGGGTTTGCCCCAGCCGTAGACATAGGCGTTCATGCCGATCTCCCCGGCGCCGCCGAGGGGAAGGTAGATCAGCCGTTCCTTGGTCATTGTCTTGTCCTTGCTCGCCGGGCGCCTTCAGGGCGGACGCTCTCCGGGGGCCTCACACGGTGCCCTGTGCCTTGTTGTAGTCGTAGATTTCCACGAGACCGGTCATGGTCAGGTCTTCCTCGAAGGCATCGAACAGATCCTCCGATTGCTGGAACAGGGGCGCGAGGCCGCCGGTGCCGATCACCCGCATCGAGCGGTCGTGCTCGGCCTGGATCCGGGCGCAGATCTCTTTCACCAGGCCGATATAGCCCCAGTAGATGCCCGATTGCATGCAGGCGACGGTATTGGTGCCGATCACCTTCTGCGGCCGGGTGATATCGACATGCGGCAGCGCCGCCGCGGCCATGTGCAGCGCTTCGAGCGACAGGTTCACGCCGGGCGCGATGACCCCACCGATATAGGCGCCGTCGGTATCGGCGACATCGAAGGTGGTGGCGGTGCCGAAATCGACGATGATGAGATCGCCGCCGAAATGCTTCCACCCCGCGACGGTGTTGACCAGCCGGTCGGGGCCGACCGCCGTGCCGGTATCGACGCGGACATCGACGGGCAACAGGCAATCGGGCTTGCCGACGACCAGCGGGCGCAGGCCGAAGTAGCGGTCGGTGAAAACCCTGAGGTTGAACACCACGCGCGGCACCGTCGAAGAGATCACCACGCCGGTGATCTCGAGCTTGGGGAAGCCGTGGTGGCGGGTGAGCGTGTCCCACCAGACGAAATACTGGTCGGCGGTGCGCTGGTACTCGGTCGAAGTGCGCAGGGAGAACAGGAATTTCTCGCCGTCCCAGACCGAGAAGACGGTGTTGGTATTGCCG
>JAGRMP010000293.1 GCA_020441225.1 Maritimibacter sp.
AGCCGCCGGTGGCCACGAAATCGAGGCAGGCGTCGAACTGGGCCTGCGTCAGACCGGCATAGGGCCCGGCCCGCACCACCTCGTCGAACAGCTCTCCCGCCTCGAACGGCCCCGAACAGGCGCGGATCAGGATGTGCTGGCAGAGCACGTCGCGGGGCCCGGCGCCCCGGGGTTCGCCGTCGAGGTCATGGGCATGGACCGCCTCGATCGCCGCCTGGCACTCGATCACCTCCCAGCGGTTCGCGGGCAAGAGCAGCGCCTTCGACGGCGCGTTGTAGCGGTGGTTGGCCCGTCCGATCCGCTGCACGAGCCGTTTGACGTTCTTGGGCGCGCCCACCTGGATCACCAGGTCCACGTCGCCCCAGTCGAGCCCGAGATCGAGCGTGCCGGTGCAGACGATCCCCTTGAGGCTGCCCGCCACCATCGCCGCCTCGACCCGTTCGCGCGCCTCGCGGGCGAGCGAACCGTGGTGGATGCCGATGGGCAGGTCGTCCTCATTGGCAAGCCACAGATGGTGGAAAAAGATCTCCGCCTGGGCGCGGGTGTTGTGGAAAATGAGCGTGGTCTTGTGTTTCTTGACCTCCGCCAGCACCTCGGCGATGGCGTAACGCCCGCCGCCGCCGGACCAGGGCGGCGGGGTCTCGGTGGTCAGCATGCGGATGTCGGGGGCGGGGCCGGGATCGGCGGTGAGCACGGCGCAGCCGGTGGGGGCAAAGTACCGCGCGAGCGCCGGCGGGTCCTCGACCGTGGCCGAGAGCCCGACGCGCCTCAGCCCCGGCGCCAGCGCCTCCAGTCGGGTGAGCAGCAACATGAGCTGGTCGCCGCGCTTCGATTCCGCGAGCGCATGCAGCTCGTCCACCACCACCCGCCGGAGCGTCGCGAACATCCGCGGCGCGTCTTCGTAGGACAGAAGCAGCGCGAGGCTCTCGGGCGTGGTGAGCAGGATATGCGGCGGATCGGCGCGCTGCGCCTTCTTGCGGGTCTGGCTGGTGTCGCCCGACCGGTCGTCGACCCTGATCCCCAGCCCCATCTGCGAGACCGGCCCGGTGAGGTTGCGCCGCATGTCCGCGGCCAGCGCCTTGAGCGGCGAAATATAGAGCGTGTGCAGGCCCTTCGACGGGGTCTCGATCAGCTCGGCGAGGGTCGGGAGGAACCCCGCCAGCGTCTTGCCGCCGCCCGTGGGCGCGATCAGCAGCGTCGCCGGCTGTGCCCCGCGCGCCAGCATGTCGCGCTGGTGTGGATGCGGGGTCCAGGCTTTTTCGGCGAACCAGGCGGCAAGGGGGGCGGGGAGCGCGGGCATGGGACGAAGGTAGAACAAATGCGCGGCGGTTTGGAAAGATCCTCCGAACGGCGGCGGTCCTCGAAAAATGTCGGCCCGCGCGACGGAACCCCGCCGTTGCCGCGTTTGGGTCCACAGGCGGCGCGAACGTCAACGAGGAAAAAGGGTATCACATGAAGTCTCTACGCAGCTGGGCCACGCCCCTCATCATCGGCAGTTTCCTGATCATGGGGGTGAGCGGGACATTGATGTTCTTCCACGCCGAAACCACGCTCATGAAGGTCGTCCACGAATGGGCCGGCTGGCTCCTGCTCGTGGGCGCGGTCTCGCACGTGGCGCTCAACTGGCGCGCCTTCACGCTCTATTTCAAACGGCCCGTCGCGGCCGGGATCATGGGGGCAGGCGCCGTCATCCTCGCGCTCACCCTGGTGCCGGTTTCGGGCCCGGAGGGCGGCGGCGATTTCACCCGCACCGCGATGCGCGCGCTCTCGGGCGGCGAGATCGCGACCCTCGCGGCGCTCTCGGGCGCGGATACCGACAGCGTCCTCGCCCAGCTCGGCGCGGCCGGGTTCGAGGCCCGCGCCACAGACACCCCCGCCAGCCTCGCAAAGGGCGACCGGGGCACGGAAATGCGTATCCTGTCGACGATCCTCAGCGAATGACCCAACTCCCGCGGCCGGTCCGGCGACCTGTCCGGGCCAGGCCGTTCGCCTTCGGGCGGCCCCCCGGCGGACCAATCCCCAATGACCCCGCCGGGGGGCGGGAGACCGCAGCGCAACGAAAAGGGCAGGGGCCGCGCCGGCCTCTGCCCTTGGTGTTTCGCAAATGGCGCCGGCGCCGCTCAGTGCACGATCTTCTCCTCGCGCACGAACATGTTCGCCCAGGCCCGGTCGATCAGCTCCGGGGTCATCTGGTAGGGGATGCCCTCGAACTCGCACACCGAGATCATCTGGTCGATCAGGAAGATCGGCTGGTAGTTGGCGTAGATATTGTCGATCGTCGGGTACTTGTTCTTGAGCAGGTGCACGAGCGATTTCTCGTCGAGCGGCATCCCGCGCTTGCGTGCGACCATCGAGAAGATCTTGAGGAAGTCTTCCTGGCTCGGCCCGTCGACCTTGATCTTGAAGAAGATCCGGCGCAGCGCCGCCTTGTCGAAGATCTCGTTGGGGTGGAAGTTGGTCGAGAAGATCACCAGCGTGTCGAAGGGCACTTCGAATTTCTCGCCCGACTGCAGGGCCAGGATGTCCTTCTGTTCTTCCAGCGGCAAGATCCAGCGGTTGATCAGCGCCTGCGGCGGTTCCGCCTGGCGGCCGAGGTCGTCGACGATGAAGACCCCGCCGGTCGACTTGAACTGCAACGGCGCCGAATAGGTCCGCGCGTTGGGGTTGTACTTGAGATCGAGCATGTCGAGCGTGAGTTCGCCCCCGGTGATCACCGTCGGCCGGTCGCACAGCACGTAGCGCCGGTCGTAGCGGTTCGAGGTGCGCCGCAGCGAATTCGGGTCATCCGACAGATCGGTCGCTTTCGAATGCACGATCGGGTCGTAGACCGTGATGACCTGACCGTTGTAGACCACCGCCCGCGGGATGTAGATCTTGTCGCCCAGGGCGTCCCGAATCCCGTTGGAAATCGAGGATTTACCGTTGCCCGGCGGGCCGTACATCAGGATCGACCGGCCCGAGCCGACCGCGGGGCCGAGGTGGTCGAGCAGCGTCGGCGGCAGCACCAGGTGACCCATCGCGGCGGTGAGCTGCTGGCGGGTGATCTGGATGTTGCGGATCGACTGGCGCTTCATCTGTTCGGAATAGCGGTCGATCGGCACCGGCATGGCGCCGTAATATTCCGACTGGCTCAGCGCATCGAGCGCGCGGGCCTTGCCGGTGTCCGACAGCCGGTAGCCCATCTCGCCGCTGGAGTTGGCGTGCAGCGTGCCCATCGCCTCGACCATGCCCTGGGTGCGGGTGTCATCGATCAGGTCCTGCACCACCCGGCTCGGCACCGCGAGCACGCGTTCGAGCTCGGTGACCTTCTCGAGGTTCATCCGGAACATCGTTTTCAACAGGATATCGCGCATCATCACCGGGGTAAGACCGGTGTCTTCCATGGTTTTGCACGCCGGCGGGGCCTGCACGTTGGACATGGGCTGCATATTCATTGGGCTGCTCTTTTGTTTCCGACCTGTTTGTTTTTTCCGCGATTCTACCCGTCTGTCGCCATTGCGGCAACACAATCGGCGAGTAGCACCAGTGCGGAGCCGTCTGGGGCGCATGTTGCCGGACAATTGAGACGAAATAACGACCGAACCCGAGCGAGAGCAGAATGACGCGACCTTCTCCAGCACTTCTGGCGGCCTTCCTCGTCGCGGTGACCGCTGCACTGGCCGGGGTCTCGCTCGCCAAGGGCGGGCTCTATATCGGCAAGCACGAAGGCGACACGCTGCACCTGTTGCAGATCGTCCTGCGCGAGGCGCGGGGGCAATGGCCGCATCTCGATTTCCAGTCCCCGCTCGGCGTCCTTGCGACCGCGCCGATCGCGCTCTTCGTGCGCCTCGGCGCCGGGGTCGGGCATGCCATCCTCTATGCCCAGGCCCTCGCCGCGGTGGTCGCTCTGCCGGCGATCTGGTGGGTCGCGGCGAGCCGGTTCAAGGGCGCATCCGCCTTTCTCTTCGGGGCGCTCGTCCTGGTGCTGATCCTGGCGCTCGTCCACGGCGAAGCCGACCGCTCCGTCTCGATCTCGATGCATTACAACCGCTGGGCCTGGGCGCTCGCCTTCCTGGCCATCGCCGCGGCCGTCTTGCCGGGCGCCGAGGACATGCGCGCGCCGGTCGCCGACGGGTTGGTGATCGGCGGCGCCTTCGCGTTGATGGCGCTCATC
This sequence comes from Maritimibacter sp., assembly GCA_020441225.1. Next base: position 4,154 of record JAGRMP010000293.1, read on the forward strand.
AAGATCACCTATTTCGGGGCCTTCCTGGTTCCGGTCGCGGTCGCGCTTCTGGGCCGCAGGTCCTGGGCCACGATCGCGGTGGCGCTGTTGACCGGCCTTGTCATAGCGCTCATTTTCACGATCCTCGCCGGAACGCCGACGTTCTGGCTCGCCTATCTGCGTGACCTCCTGACCGTCATGGCGTCGGACGTGCGCCCCAAGCCCTCGCTGCCGCTCAAGGCGGTGATCGGTGCCCCGGCCTACATGGGCGGCAGCCTGGTCCTGCTCGCCGGCGTCGTGCTCTTGCGGCAATCCGGGCGCACACTGGAAGGGCTCGTGCTTTTGCTGCTGGTGCCGGGGTTCTTCTACGTCACCTACCAGAATTTCCGCAACGATCCGCAATGGCTCTGGCTTCTCGGCTTTCTTCTCTACGCCCTGCGCCCCGAGCGCGAACGGCTGATTGCGGGTGGCCTGGAAGCGCGCCAGGCGCTGCTGGTCGCCTCGGTGGCCGCCGCGGCTTTCGCAGCGCCGTCGGTCTTCAATCTCGCCTATTCGCCGTTCCGCCACCTGGTCGCCGACCCGGCGCGGTTTGTGCCGATGCTGCCGGGGTCGGGGCCGCACACCGATCTGCAGACCCCGCGGATCCGGGCGCTGCGGGTCGACGCCAAGATCGCGATGGACGGCCCCGGCCAGCCCTTCGCGGCCTATTACGATCCCGAGCTGCGCGACTATCAACTGACGTTCGGCGGCGAGACCTGGGCCGATTGCCAGACCGAGCTCGGCACGGTCGCCTGGTACGAAAGCCTGGCGGCGGATCTCAAGGCATCGGGCCTCCTGGAGGGCAAGTCGCTCTTCGCCGCCGACATCCTGTCGTCCTTCTGGCTCTACGGCGCCGGCGAGCCGCTGCCCGGCGCGGCGCCGTGGTACTACGGCGGGCTTCCGGGCTGGGAGGCCGCGGATTACCTCCTGGTGCCGATCTGTCCGATGTCGATCGCGGTGCGCAAACTGGTCCTGGACGAGGTGATCGCCTCGGGCACGCCTCTGACCGAAGTGCGGCGCAACGACACCTACGTTCTCTACGCGAAATAGCCTGCGCGGCGGACCGCACCGCGCCCGACACGGGCGGGGCTGATGCCGCGAAGGCGCCGGAAACGGTGTCGGGCACCGGCCGTCGGGATCGTGAGCTGGAGGGGGTTCGTGAGGCAACGCCCCCCGTACAAATTTCCGCCCTGGAAACGCCGATTGCGGGGATTGACCACGCCAACGGCGTTGCCTCGGTCGGGACTTTAGGCAGCGGATATCCGCCTGTCGACGGTCTTTGCGGAAACAGAATGTTGCCGCGC
>JAGRMP010000294.1:0-177 GCA_020441225.1 Maritimibacter sp.
CCGAGCACGGCGAGGGCATGGGCGAGCTCGCCGCGGCGCTGATGCCGGTCGCGGAAGCGGCGGCAGCCAAGGCCGAGGCGGTCGCCGAGGCGGAGCCGGTCACCGATGTGGCCCTGCCTGAGGACGACGGCGAGGACGACGCGGACACCCCGGCCGACTGGCTGCCCACCGAGGCGC
>JAGRMP010000294.1:233-2637 GCA_020441225.1 Maritimibacter sp.
TGGTGAACGCGCTGATCGGCGAGGAACGCCTTCTCACCGGCCCCGAGGCGGGCATCACCCGCGACGCGATCTCGCTCGGCTTCGACTGGGACGGCACGCCGACCCGGATCTTCGACACGGCAGGCATGCGCCGCAAGGCCAAGGTGAACGAGAAGCTCGAAAAGCTCTCGGTAGCGGACGGGCTGAGGGCGGTGAAATTCGCCGAGGTGGTCGTGGTCCTGCTCGACGCTGCGATCCCGTTCGAAAGCCAGGATCTGCGCATCGCCGACCTCGCCGAGCGCGAGGGCCGGGCGGTGGTGGTCGCGGTCAACAAGTGGGACGCCGAAGACCACAAGCAGGAGAAACTCGCCGAGCTGCGCGAGGCCTTCGAGCGGCTGCTGCCGCAGCTGCGCGGTGCGCCGCTGGTGACGGTCTCGGCCAAGACCGGCCGCGGGCTCGACCGGCTGCACGCGGCGGTGATGAAGGCGCACCGGGTGTGGAACACCCGGGTCTCGACCGCGAAGCTCAACCGCTGGCTCGAAGGCATGATCTCGGCGCATCCGCCGCCCGCGCCCGGCGGCCGCCGGATCCGGCTGCGCTACATGACCCAGGTGAAAGCGCGCCCGCCCGCCTTCGTGGCAATGTGCTCGCATCCCGACAAGCTGCCGGAGAGCTATGCGCGCTACCTGGTGAACGGGCTGCGCGACGATTTCGACATGCCCGGCACGCCGATCCGGCTGTTCATCCGCTCGCAGGCGGACAAGAACCCCTACAAGGACAAGAAGAACTGGGGCGCGCCGTCGCGGCTGCGCAAGCACCTCGGCAAGGGCAAACCGAAGGGGTAGGGCACGTCGGGCAGGGCCGGGCGTAGGGACGCGGTTTCGAAACCGCGTGCTACCGCCTTTCGAAAGGCGGCGCGGCGCGCGTGGCTGCGGTCCGCTCCCGTCCGCCCGCGCGATGCCGGTTTGGTCCGGGCGCCAAAGCGCCGCCGCGCGGCGGCGCAACACGCGAACGCGCGTTCGCGTGGCCCGGCGGACCCCAAAGCGCTACCGCCCGAGGTCGCGCATGCCCCGGTCGATCCCGGCAAGCGTCATCGGCACCATCCGACCTTCGAAAATGTCCGACACCATGGCGATGGTCTGGGTCCATTTCCACTGCGCCTCCGGCACCGGGTTGATCCAGAGATGCTGCGGCCAGGCGGCGCGGGCGCGGGCGAGCCAGACCTGGCCGGCCTCGGCGTTCCAGTGTTCGTTGGCCCCGCCCGGCAGGACCAGCTCGTAGGGGCTCATCGAAGCGTCGCCGACGAAAATCGCCTTGTAATCGGGCCCGTAGGTGTTGAGCACTTCCTCGGTCGGGACCTGTTCGCTCCAGCGCCGCCGGTTGTCGCGCCACAGGCCTTCGTAGAGGCAATTGTGGAAGTAGTAATATTCGAGATGTTTGAACTCGGCGCGGGCGGCCGAGAACAGCTCTTCGACCACCTTGACGTGCGGGTCCATCGAGCCGCCGGCGTCGAGGAACAGCAGCACCTTGACCGCGTTGCGCCGTTCGGGGCGGGTCTTGACGTCGAGATAGCCGTGCTCGGCGGTGGCGCGGATGGTGCCGTCGAGGTCCAACTCTTCCGCCGCCCCGTCGCGGGCCCAGCGGCGCAGCCGCTTGAGGGCCACCTTGATGTTGCGGGTGCCGATCTCGACGGTGTCGTCGAAGTTGCGAAACTCGCGCCGGTCCCAGACCTTCGCGGCTTTCCGGTGTCGCGAACGGTCCTGGCCGATGCGCACGCCCTCGGGGTTGTAGCCATGGGCGCCGAAGGGCGACGTGCCGGCGGTGCCGATCCATTTCGACCCGCCCTGGTGGCGGCCCTTCTGTTCTTCGAGCCGCTGTTTCAGCGTCTCCATGAGCTTGTCGAACCCGCCGAGCGCCTCGATCTCGGCCATGTCTTCGGGGCTCAGGTGCTTTTCGGCGAGCTTCCTGAGCCAGTCGCCGGGCAGCTCGACCGCCTCCAGCACCTGGTCGAGCGAGATCGTCGCGAGCCCCTCGAAGGCGGCGGCGAAGGCCTGGTCGAAGCGGTCGATATGGCGCTCGTCCTTTACCATCGCGGTGCGGGCGAGGTAGTAGAACCCTTCGACTTCATAGGTGACCAGCCCGGCGTTCATGCCTTCGAGAAAGGCGAGGTATTCGCGCAAGCTGACCGGCACGCGGTGGGCGCGGAGCTGGGCGAAGAAGGGCAGGAACATGCGGCGTCGATCTCCAGTGACCGTTCCTCTGTGGCAGGGCGCGGCGCAGGGGACAAGAGGGGGGAGGGGCGGCGGAGCGGTGAGGCAAGGGTGGGGCGGCGGAGTTTTAAGAAAACTCCGCGCCGATTTCTTAAATAAGAAATCGCTTCGGATCCTTCACAAGGATCCGGCGCCTAGGATGCGTACCCATAAAT
>JAGRMP010000295.1 GCA_020441225.1 Maritimibacter sp.
CGGGCCGATGTCAGCTGGGAGAGCCTCGCGGTTCGCCATGTCGGTGCCATGTCGGACGCGAATGGCGATGTGCGAAAGGACGCCGAAACCGATCTGCGCGTCCGGAACTCGAAGAAGACCGGGCGGTACAAGAAGGTCTGCCTCACCGATCCGGACGCCAGCATGGCGACCAGCGGGCCAACCGGCGCCTCGCGCCATGCCACACCCCCACACGCCCTACGCGCGAATAGCCCGTCAAGATGAGCCTTCCAGGCGTGATGAGTGCCGCAGAATTCGGCCGGTCAATTGGACTTCGAGATCGTGGAAACTTCATTGCCCTGATCGAGGCAGGCCACACCCCCGCCACGCAATACACGAACCCAAGAACGCGACGCGCTCAATACCGCCTCAGCGCCGATCAAATCGCATCGTTCCAGAAGCGCTTCGTAACGCTGACAACCCTCGGCGAGGAAACCGGCTATCACCGCAACACCTTGAAGGGTCTTTTCGCGGCCTCCCGCGTCGCTCGTTTCACCCCAGATGGACAGGATTTTGGGCCGGTCTATCTGCGGTCGGAGGCTGCCAAGGCGCTCAAGTAACGAAGCGACGTTGCTCCGCCCAGGGAGCATCGCGTCATCGCCCATTTTCCAGCGATTGCTCGTATCGGCCTGACGAAATACAGAACTGTGTTTCATTGCAGCGCTTTAGAAGAAATACCCGCAGATAGCGAAAATATCACTTGACAGGGTGCGCGCGAAAAACAGCCATTTTGCGCATACTTATGCCTTCTTGGCAACTGAGCGCGTGGCGGGCCGTGAAGGACTCGAACCCTCGACCCCAGGATTAGAAATCCCGTGCTCTGATCCAGCTGAGCTAACGGCCCCTGCCTCGCGCCCGGTCGTCTTGCCGCAAATCGCGGCAGCCGTCAAACCCGGATGCGCCGACGCGCGGCGCGCGCAGTCAGACAAGCGGACGAGATCCTTCGGCCGCGGTCAGTGCGTCCAGACCTCGCGCCGGTTGGTGGCGAAATTCTCGCCGTAGCCGCGCGGGCGCAGGTTGGGCTTGCGCGGCTTCGGCTCGAAGACCTGCGCGTCGATGCCGTGGGCCTGCGCGTATTCCAGCGCCGCCTCCTTGGTGGCAAAGCGCAGCCGCACCTGGGACTGGGTGTCCGAGGACGAGGTCCAGCCCATCAGCGGATCGACCTCGCGGGCGCTGGCCGGAGCGAAATCCAGCACCCAGTGGCGGGTCCGGGCGGTGCCCGACTGCATGGCGTTGCGGGCGGGTCGATAGATGCGCGCCTTCATGGCCGTCCTTCCGGTCTTGGATCCGCGCCCCTTATCGGATATCCGGCCGCGCCGGGCAAGGCGACATTTCGCGCCGCGCCGCCCATCAAATCACCCCGAGCGCCCGCATCGCCTGCGCCACGTGGATGAAACCCGCGATATTGGCGCCGGCCACGTAGTTGCCCGGCTCGCCATATTCCTCCGCGGTCTCGGCACAGCGGTCGTGGATCGCCGCCATGATCTTTTCCAGCCGCGCCTCGGTCTCGTCGAAGGTCCAGCTGTCGCGGGTGGCGTTCTGCTGCATCTCCAGCGCGCTGGTCGCCACGCCTCCGGCATTGCTCGCCTTGCCCGGCGCGAAGAGGATCTCGGCCTTCTGGAAGAGATGGATGGCATCGGGGGTCGTCGGCATGTTGGCGCCTTCGGCGACCAGCTTCACGCCGTTCTTGAGAAGCCTGCGCGCCGCCTTTCCGTCCAGTTCGTTCTGCGTCGCGCAGGGCAGCGCGATATCGCAGGGCAGGTCCCAGATCGAACCGCCCTCGACATGATGCGCCCCGTTGCCGCGCAGCTTGGGATAGCTCGACAGCCGCGCGCGACGCCGTTCCTTGATCTCCTTCACCAGATCGAGATCGATGCCCGCCTCGTCCACCACATAGCCGTTGGAATCCGAGCAGGCGATCACCTTGCCGCCCAGCTCGATCGCCTTTTCCATCGCATAGATCGCGACGTTGCCCGCGCCGGACACCACCACGCTCATCCCCTCCAGGGACTCGCCGCGCGTGGCCAGCATCTTCTGTGCGAAGAACACCGTTCCGTATCCCGTCGCCTCGGTGCGCACCCGGCTGCCGCCCCAGCGCAGGCCCTTGCCGGTCAGCACGCCGCTCTCGTAGCGGTTGGTCATCCGCTTGTACTGACCGAACATATAGCCGATCTCGCGCTGGCCGACGCCGATATCGCCGGCGGGCACGTCGGTATATTCGCCCAGATGGCGATAGAGCTCGGTCATCAGCGACTGGCAGAAGCGCATCACCTCGCCTTCCGAACGGCCGCGCGGGTTGAAATCGGACCCACCCTTGCCGCCTCCGATCGGCATGCCGGTGAGCGCGTTCTTGAAGGTCTGCTCGAAGCCGAG
>JAGRMP010000296.1:0-7686 GCA_020441225.1 Maritimibacter sp.
GGATGTCGAAGCCGGTGATGAGCACATCGGTGGGGAAGTATTTCTCGAGCTCTTCCGTCTGCTCGGGCCAGCCGAGCGTGCCGATCGGCCAGAGACCCGACGAGAACCAGGTGTCGAGCACGTCGGGGTCGCGCCAGACCGGGTAGACCAGCCTGGTCGGGTCCTGGTCGATGACATATTGCGCGAGGCTCTCGGCCAGCATCTCCTCGGCCGCCCTCTTGTCGGCCACCTGGACGATGCGGGCATGCGCGATGGCCGCGGGCGTATCCGCGATGTCGTCGTGGAAGCGGTCCTGGATCTCTTCGAAGCTGGCACCGCAATGGTGGACCTCGCCCATATGCACGATGCCGTCGATCAACAGCCGCATCATGTCGAGATGGTCGATTTCGCCGCCCTTGCCGATCCGCCGCTCGGTGCCGAGGTCGAGCCCGTACCAGACCGGGATCTGGTGACCCCACCAGAGCTGGCGCGAAATGCACCAGGGCTCGATGTTCTCGAGCCAGTGGTAATAGGTCTTTTCCCCCGCCTCGGGGATGATCTTCGTCCGCCCGTCGCGCACCGCGTCGAGGGCGGGGCCCACGACCTTTTCGGCATCGACGAACCACTGGTCGGTCAGCATCGGCTCGACCACCACCTTGGAGCGGTCGCCGAAGGGCTGCATGATCGGCTTGTTCTCGACGTAAGGCACCGCGACCTCGACCTCGTCGCCGCTCTCGGGGTCGATCTTGGTCACCGTTTCGGTAACCGCGAGCCCTTCGTCGTTGATCTGTTCGATTACGCGCGCGCGCGCCTCGAACCGGTCGAGCCCGCGCAGATCGTCCGGCACCAGGTTCAGCGTGTCGACTTCGGCCTCGGTGAAGCCCGCGCCCGCCGCGATCTCCTGCGCGCGGTTGGCGCATTCCCCGTAGGACAGCCCGTCGGCGCGCATGTTGCCGGCGGTGTCCATGAGCCGGTACATCGGGATGCCATTGCGCGAGGCGACGCCGTAGTCGTTGAAATCATGCGCGCCGGTGATCTTCACAGCACCCGAGCCGAAGCTGGGATCGGGGTAATCGTCGGTGATGATCGGGATGAAGCGGCGGTGTTCCTTCGGCCCCACCGGGATCTCGCAGAGCTTGCCGACGATCGGCGCATAGCGCTCGTCCGAGGGGTGCACCGCGACCGCACCGTCGCCCAGCATGGTCTCGGGCCGGGTGGTGGCGATGGAGATGTAGTCGCGCTCCTCCTCGAAGGTGACGTTTCCGTCCTCGTCCTTCTCCACGTAGGTGTAGGTCTCGCCGCCCGCGAGCGGGTATTTGAAGTGCCACATATGGCCCTGGACCTCGATATTCTCGACCTCGAGGTCGGAGATCGCGGTCTCGAAATGCGGGTCCCAGTTGACCAGCCGCTTGCCGCGGTAGATCAGGCCCTTTTCGTACATGTCGACAAAGACCTTGATGACCGCGTCGTGGAAATCGGGGCTGTTCTCATGCCCCGTGCGCGGATCGCCCGGCGCGCCGGCCATGGTAAAGGCGTTGCGGTCCCAGTCGCAGGACGCGCCGAGGCGCTTCAATTGCTCGACGATGGTGCCGCCGTATTGCGCCTTCCATTCCCAGACCTTGGCGAGGAAGGCCTCGCGGCCCAATTCGCGGCGCGACGGCTGCTGGGTGGCGGCCAGCATCTTTTCGACCTGCAGCTGGGTGGCGATGCCGGCGTGGTCCTGGCCAGGCTGCCACAGCGTGTCGAAGCCGCGCATCCGGTGCCAGCGCACCAGGATATCCTGCAGCGTGTTGTTGAAGGCGTGGCCCACGTGCAGCGCGCCGGTCACGTTCGGCGGCGGGATCATGATGGTGAAGCTCTCAGCGCCCGGCTTGGCATTGGCACCGGCACGGAAGGCATGCGCCGCGTCCCATTTTTTCGAGATCCGCGGCTCGGCGGCGGCGGCGTCGAAGGTCTTTTCCATGGCCATGGCGGGGGCTCCCGGTTCACGTGTCGCTCATCGCCGGGTGTTTACCCGAGGGGGGCGGGGAGGGGAAGGCGCAAGGCCGAGAAAAACCGTGGCCCGGGCCGGGCGCGGGGTGCGGCGTCGACCGGACGGCAAACGGGGCCGATCCCCCGGTGACGCGGGCGCGCGGGCGGCGTAGGCTCGGGCCCGGAGGTGCCCCATGGTGGAACGGATCGCATATGGCTTCGGGCCCGACGGCAAGGGCGGCCCGGTCGCGCTGCCGGCGCGGGCGGACGCGCTGTCGCCGCCCGAGGGCGGCTTCGTCTGGGTGCATATCAACGCCACATCCGAGGAGAGCCAGGACTGGATCGCGGGCGCGGGTTTCGACCCGATCGTGCGCGATGCGCTCAGCGCCACCGAGACCCGTCCCCGCGCCACCCTGCACGGCGAGACGGTGTTGATGAACCTGCGCGGGATCAACCTCAACCCCGGGTCCGAGCCCGAGGACATGGTGTCGCTCAGGATGTTCCTGTCCCGGGGCCTGGTGGTGACCGTCGAACGGCGCGACCTCACCGCGGTCGACGACGTGATCGCCGGGTTCGCGCGGGGGGCAGGCCCCGCCAGTGTCGGCGAGCTGGTCGCGCGCCTCGCCCTGCGCATCGCCGACCGGGCCGAACCGGTGGTGGCGACGCTGAACGAGCGGATCGACGATCTCGAGGACGAAGGGGCGGCGCTCGACGCCCATGGCCGCCGCGGCGAGTTGTCCGACGTCCGCCGGATGGCGATCGTGATGCGCCGCCACATGTTCCCCCAGCGCGACGCGCTCTCGACGCTCGAGATCGAGGATCTCGACTGGCTCGACACGCGGGCCCGTGCCCGGCTGCGCGAGGCGACCGAACGGGTGACCCGGCTCGCCGAGGAACTCGACGCGATCCGCGACCGCGCCCAGGTGGTGCATGACGAGATCATGGATCTGCGTGCCGAGGCGATGAACCGGCAGATGCTGCTGCTCTCGGTCGTCTCGGCGGTGTTCCTGCCGCTCGGGTTCATCACCGGGCTGCTCGGCATCAATGTCGGCGGCATCCCCGGGTCGGGCGCGCCCTGGGCCTTCTGGGTGGTGGTGGCGCTGCTCGTGGTGCTCGCAGGGGGGCTGGTGTGGGTGTTCCGCCGGATGGGCTTTCTCGGCGGCCGGCGCGGGACGGACCGCTGAGATGGGCGGCGCGGGACAGAGCGCCGGGCGCGGCGACTGGCGCATCGTCGCGCTTGAACCGGCCACACGGCACCTGCTCGACCGGATCGCGGCGGAGGTCTTCGACGGGCCGATCCGACCCGAGGCGCTTGTCGCGTTCCTCGAAGACCCGCGCCACCTGATGATGCTGGCCGAGGCCGGGGGCAGGGTGGTCGGCATGGCCTCGGGAACAGAGCTCCTGCACCCCGACAAACGCCCGCAGCTCTTCATCAACGAGGTCGGCGTCGCGCCTGCCTGGCAGCGGCAGGGCGTCGGCCACGCCCTGGTCTCGGCGCTTGTGGCCGAGGCGCGCGCTCGGGGCTGCGACCATGCCTGGCTGGGCACTGCGACCGACAACCTGGGCGGAAACGCCTGTTTCGCCTCGGTCCCGGGCGCGACGAAGGGCGAGGCTTTCGTACTCTACGAGTGGGAAATCCCGGATCCAGAGGAGTGACCGGCGCCGAAACGCCACCCTCGGCCGGATCAATGCCGGAGGCTTTCCCCTTTATCTTGGTTCAAATACTCAAATCTACCGCGCAAGCGGCCGGTTCCCGGCCCGTTGGCTCCGCACACCCGGCCCCACGACCGAAACCACGGCACGCCCGCGCGTCAGCGCGGGCGTGGGTCGACGGGCGAAGCCCGGCGAAATCTCTGCTGCGGCGCCGCGCCGTCAGGCGACGTCGCGCAGCTGCATCCGCGGGGTGACGCCGAGCGCGCGGGCGATGTCCTGGGTCAGCGACGGCTTGTTCAGCGTGTAGAAATGCAGATCCTCCACCCCGCCGTCGATCAGATCGGCGCAGAGCTCGGTTGCCAGCGCCACGGACAGGAGTTCCTCGCGTCCGTCCCGGGTGGCCTTGTCGAAGGCGTCGTCGATCCAGCCCGGCACTTGCGCGCCGCAACGGGCGGCGAAGGTCTTCACCCCCGACCAGCGTTCGATCGGCAGGATGCCGGGGATGATGGGCGCCTCGATCCCGGCCGATACGCAGGCGTCGCGGAAGCGGAAATAGGTCTCGGGCTCGAAGAAGAACTGGGTGATCGCGCTGTCCGCGCCGGCGTCGATCTTGCGCTTCAGCCAGTCGACATCCGCTCCCGCATACCCGGCTTCGGGGTGCGGATCCGGGTAGGCGCCGACCCGGATCTTGAACTTGCCCATCTTGGCCAGCGCCTCGATCAGTTCGACCGTGTCCTTGAACCCGTCCGGGTGCGGCACGAACCCGCCCTGGCCTTTCGGCGGGTCGCCGCGCAGGGCGACGATCTCGGTGACCCCGGCGGCGGCATAGCTCTCGGCGATTTCCAGCGTCTCTTCCCGGCTCGCGTCGACGCAGGTGAGATGCGCCGCGACGTTGAGCCCGTAGCGCTTGCCGATGGTGGTCACCGCGTCATGGGTGAGCGCGCGGGTGGTGCCGCCGGCACCGTAGGTGACCGAGACGAAGCTCGGATCGAGCGGCGCCAGGTCGCGCACCGTGTCCGACAGCCGAAAGGCGCCGGCGATATCGCTGGGCGGGAAGAACTCGAAGGACAGACGGGGCGTGGTTTTCAGGGCAGACATGGCATGACTCGCTTTTGCGTTTGACCTCTTGTATCCGCCGCAAACTAGTGAGACAAATTCATAGTTTTCACGATGAACATGAAAGTGGCTCATGTATCTCGAATTTCGTCACCTGCGCACGATCCGCGCTATCCATGACGCCGGCGGGCTCGCCCGGGCAGCCGATATCCTGCACATCACCCAGTCGGCGCTGTCGCATCAGGTCAAGGCGCTGGAAGATCAGGTGGGGATGGAGCTGTTTCACCGCCGCACCAAGCCGATGAAGCTCTCGCCCGCGGGGCTCAAGCTGCTGCGCCTCGCCGAGCGGGTGCTGCCGGAGGTGGCGGCGGTCGAGGAAGAGTTTCGCGCGATGCAGTCGGGCCGGGCGGGGCGGCTGCACATCGCCATCGAGTGCCACGCCTGTTTCGACTGGCTGTTCCCGGTGCTCGAACAGTTCCGCGCCGCCTGGCCGGACGTCGATGTCGACATCCGCATGCGCCTCGCCTTCGACGCGATCGAGGCGCTCAGGCGCGAGGAGGTGGATTTCGTCGTCTCTTCCGACCCGGTCGAGCTGCCCGGCGTCGCGTTTCAGCCGCTGTTCGACTACCAGCCGATGTTCGTCTGCGCCAAGGGCCACAGGCTCGCCGGCAAGGACTGGATCGAGGCCGAGGATTTCGCCGAGGAGACGCTGCTGCATTACCCGGTCGAACGGACCAAGCTCGACGTCTTCACCGGGCTGCTCACGCCTGCGCGGGTCGAACCGCGCCACATGCGCAGCGTCGAGCTCACCGAGGTGATCCTGATGCTGGTGGCCGCGGGCCGCGGCGTGACGGTGCTGCCCGATTGGGTGCTGCGCGATCTCGCAAGGCGGCCCGATTACGTGGTCAAGCCGATCACCGCGCGGGGCCTCTCGAAACGGATGTACGCCGCGGTGCGCGAGGAAGACGCCGCCCGGCCCTATCTCGCCCACATGGTGCGACTCGCGCGGTCGGAAGCGGTGAAGCTGCAGCGCGGCCAGACCGGCCCGGCCAGGTGAGTCGGTTGATTCCACGGCGAAATTCCGTGCAACCGGCCCTCAAATAGAGCTTTGTGTCACAGCACGCGGGTGCTGTCGGCAAACCCCCGCTCAACCTTCGGCATAGGCCGTTAAGCGCGCGCTTAGCGGGGCCGGGATAAACCGTTGAGCAATGGCCGCGGTGCCGGCGGGCGGCGATGTCTCGGCCACCGGCGGATGATCCACCGGACACCTCGCGGCCCGGTCGACCCCCACGGAGACCGGGCCGCATCCAACCTGAAAGGAAAGACATATGCGTAAACTTCTCATGACCGCCGCCCTCGTGCTCGCCACCGCCCCCGCCGTCACCCCGGCCTTCGCCACCGAAACCTCGGCAGAGCTCGCCGTCGGCACCCAGCTCGGCACCACCGAAGACGCGATCAAGACCATGCTCACCGACATGGGCTGGGAAGTCCGCAAGCTCGACACCGAGGACGGCATGATCGAAGCCTACGCGGTGATGGGCGACAAGATGGCGGAGATCTACGTCGATCCGACCACCGGCGAAGTCGTGAAGCTCAGCGATGAGGACTGAGGTGCTCACCGACACCCACACCGGGTCCGGGACCGGCGCGCAAGCGTCGGCTTCGGCCCCCCGGGAGAGCCACCGGGTCTGGGACCCGCTGGTTCGGCTCGTACACTGGGGCGTGGCGAGCGCCGTCCTGCTCAACGCCACCGTGATCGACCAGGAAAGCGCCGTCCACGAGACCCTCGGTTACATCGCCGTCGGGCTGGTCGCGGCGCGGCTCGTCTGGGGCCTGATCGGCACCCGCCACGCTCGTTTCACGGCCTTTCCCCCGAACCCGGTCGCGGCGGTGCGCCACCTTGCCGGGTTGATTGCCGGGCGCCAACGGATACATCTGTCCCACAACCCCGCCGGCGCGCTCATGGTCTACAACCTCTGGGCCACGCTGATCGGCATGGGGGTGACCGGCTACATGATGGGAACGCGGGCGTATTTCGGCATGGAATGGGTGGAAGAACTGCATGAGGGCCTGTTTACCTGGCTGATGATCTCGGTGGGGGTCCACCTACTGGGCGTCGTCATCGACAGCCTCGCGACCCGGGTCAACCTGGTGCGCGCCATGATCGACGGAAGAAAGACAGTGCCGCCCGGGAGGGCCACCGAATGACGCTCACGCCGGACCTCTCCGGTTCCAACGAGCGGCGGGCTTTCGTGCTCGCCGCCGTCATCCTTCTGCAGGCGCTCACCGCGCTGTTCTTCCTCGTCGATGTGGTCAGCGACGTCCTTGCGGACGGCACTTTCGACGACTTTCACACCTGGGTCGAACTGGCCGCCACCATCGGTCTGATCGGCGGCGTCGTCTTCCTGATGATCGAGCTGCGCCAGGTGATGAACCGGCTCACCGCCCTCGACCGTTCGATGCGCGCGGCGCGTGGCGAGATGTCCGAGGTGATCGACACGTTCTTCGGCGACTGGGGCCTCACGCCCTCGGAACGCGACGTCGCGCTGATGGTGCTCAAGGGCATCGACAACGAGACCATCGCCAAAATGCGCGGCACCGCGCCGGGCACGGTGCGCGCGCAATGCACCTCGGTCTATTCCAAGGCCGGCGTCGACGGCCGTGCGCAGCTGTTTTCCGTCTTCATGGAAGAGCTCCTCGCCGACGACGGGTGAGCCCGGACGCGCGTTCCGGCCTCCCTTGGCAAAGCCCGTCCCCCCGCGTATAGCCCCGGCAGCAGACAGGAGCCGGACATGAAGCAAGGCAGCGCCAACCTCAACGTGATGATCAAGGCGGCCCGCAAGGCGGGGCGGTCGCTGGTCAAGGACTTCCGCGAGGTGGAGAACCTCCAGGTGTCGATGAAGGGGGCGGGCGACTTCGTCTCGCGCGCCGATATCGCCGCCGAGCAGATCATCAAGTCCGAGCTGATGAACGCGCGGCCGACCTATGGCTGGCTCGGCGAGGAGGGCGGCGGCGAGGACGGCAAGG
>JAGRMP010000296.1:7733-13984 GCA_020441225.1 Maritimibacter sp.
TGCACGGGCTGCCGCATTGGGCGGTGTCGATCGCGCTCGAGCACAAGGGCGAGATCGTCGCCGGGGTGATCTTCGACCCGGCCAAGGACGAGATGTTCTACGCCGAGAAGGGGCAGGGCGCCTTCGTCAACGAAAGCCGCCTGAGGGTCTCGGGGCGCTCGAAGATGATCGAGGGGCTGTTTGCCACCGGCGTGCCCTGGGGCACCAAGCCCGACCTCCCCGAAACGCTGCAGGACCTCGCCCGGCTGATGCCGGTCTGCTCCGGCGTGCGCCGCTGGGGCGCCGCCGCGCTCGACCTCGCCTATGTCGCGGCGGGCCGTTACGACGGTTACTGGGAACGCGGGCTGCATGCCTGGGACATCGCCGCGGGGCTGGTGATCCTGCGCGAGGCGGGCGGCTTCGTCGAGCCGATCGACCCCGAAGGCCATATCATCGAAGACGGCGCGCTGATCGCCGCCAACGAGGCGATCTTCGCCAAGTTCGCGAAAATCATCCGCGGCGCCTGACCCGGCGCGCCCCGCGACGGGCGTACGGGCGCGGTCGGTCGCCGGATGGGCCAGATACCGACCAGTTTTCGCCGCAGAGGCGCGGGGCACCGGATGTCGTGCCGGTCAAATGTGCCCATCGCCGCCGCGACCGGAAATGCGGCGGCTGCGCGGCCCGTGCCCCGCCGCGCGCGCCGAGGCGTATTGCCTCGAAATAACTTAAAAACTTAGGGAAACCGGCCAGCGCCCCCCGGTCACCCCATCGACGGGCGGAAAAACGCTGTTCTTGGGGTGCGCAGGCCCCACTGAGGCGAAATCGCCCAATTCCCGTCCCACTCGCGCCGCATTGCGCGGTGATTCTCGGTCGGACACCTGCTCGAGACCTCTTCATCTGGGAGATCATGATGGATAACCAAAAAGCCAGGCACCGGATCGGACCCATTGGCAAGGTCCGGGACTTCCTGCGCGACGATGCCGGTGCCGTTACCGTTGATTGGGTCGTCCTGACCGGGATGATCGTTCTGCTCGGCATGGCCTCCGCTTTCGCTGTCGCGGCCAACATTCCCGGCCTTGCCGACGACGTGGGAACCTATATCGGAGACACCGAGATCGGCGTCGAATGAGGCCTGAAGACGCGGCCGCGCCCTCTGTCGCGGCCCCGGGGACCGCTGCGCCCGACGGTCACGCCCGCCTGACCCACCCGACGGTCACGCCCGACCGAAGCGCGCGACAGCGCCGCGCCCCGGCTAGCGCCGCCGCCGCACCCTGGGCACCCGACTTTGCTCCAGCTTGTATCGCACTTCGGGATGGTCCGGGTGGCCGTCGGTGCGGGTCCAGAACGCCGGACCGCCGAGCCTGAGCCAGACCGGCACCGCCCCGATCAGCCCGACGATGAACCCGCCCGCATGCGCCCAGTGCGCAACCCCACCGGCATCGGCAGGGTTGGTCGCGCCGTTGAACACCTGAAAGCCGAACCACAGCGCGAGCATGATCCACGACGGCACCGGGAAGACCTTGAAAATCACCACGATGATGATGAGCACATCGACGCGCGCGCGCGGGAACAGGAGCAGATAGCCCCCCATCACCCCGGCGATGGCGCCCGAGGCGCCGACCATCGGCACTTCGCTGAGCGGCGAGGCGGCCACCTGCAGCGCCACCGCGCCGAGGCCGGAGGCGAGGTAGAACACCAGATAGCCAAGGTGCCCCAGCTTGTCTTCGAGGTTGTCGCCGAAGATCCACAGAAACAGCATGTTGCCCGCGAGATGCATGAAGCCCGCGTGCAGGAACATCGAGGTCACGGCGCCTTCGAGCCCGACTCCGTGGGTGATCTTCACCGGCACGGCGCCCCAGGTCCAGAACAGCTCGAACAGGGCGCGTTCGTCGCTGAGCAGCCCGACATAGCTCAGGAACACGCCGATATTGGCCGCCATCAGCGCATAGGTGACATAGGGCGTGCGGCTCGACGGGTTGTGGTCGCGGATCGGGAACATGTCGGCAGGTCACACCAGGGCGGGCGGCCCGTCAAGCACGCAGCGCAGCCTGGTGCGCCACCCCGGGGTGCGCAGGCTTTCCCCGGGCCCCGCGATGGTCTAGCCTCGCGGCCGCTGGCCCGCGTGGTGGAATGGTAGACACCGGGGACTTAAAATCCCCTGGCTTCGGCCGTGCCGGTTCGAGTCCGGCCGCGGGTACCAGCGGGCGCCGGCATGCGCTCAGGCGGTGCGCGACAGGAGGCTCGCCGGACGGGCGCGCGCAAGCGCTGCGGTCACCAGCCCGGTGATCACCGCCTTGGCGAGGTCGCCGGGGATGAAGGCCACGACGAGCGCGGTCGCGTCGACCAGGGTCTTGTCGAGCACGATCGCCATGCCGACGATGCCGAAAGCGTACATCACCACGATCCCGCCGATTACCGAGGCCACGCCCGCGACCACCGCCAGCGGTGCGCCGCGCCAGCGCTCGACGATCAGCCCGATGACGAAGGCGGCCGCGACGAAGCCCGCGAGGAAGCCCGCCGTGGGGCCGACGAAGACGCCGAGCCCGCCGCGTCCGCCCGAAAGCAGCGGCAGGCCGAGCGCGGTGGTGAACAGGAACAGGAGCACCGCGGCGGTGCCGCGCTTCGCGCCCAGCACGCTGCCCGCCAGCATGATCCCTAGGCTCTGCGCGGTGATCGGCACACCGAAGCCGAGCGACAGCGGCGGCACGATCCCGAGGACAGCGATGAGCGCCGCGAAGAGCGCGATATAGGCGAGGGTCTTTTCCATGGGTCACTCCCGGTCTTGCTACCCGCGGTCTTGTTCTACGAGGCCGCCGCGGGCCTTGAGGGCCTCGCTTACCCTGTCGGCATCGTCGAGCGCAAGCACCACGAGCGGCATCACCACCCGCCAGCCGGCCCGGCGTGCCGACCGGGCGCGCCAGCTTTCGCCGAGCCGGGCGGCTTTTTCCTGCAGCACCGGGATCATCCGGATGACGAGGCCGATGCCGATATCGAGCGCGCGGGTGTTGATCCCGAGCCGGGTAAGCGGCGCGAGCAGCCAATGGACGACGGCCATGATATCGCTGAGCCGGGTGGTCATGGTGACCAGGTTCGCGAGGCCGACCGCGGTGAGCATCCTGAGTGTGATCACAAATCCGGCGGCGAGCTCGCCGGTGACCGCGTGCCAGACCAGCAACACCGCCGCGAACGGCCACAGGACCCTCAGCCGGGCAAGCCCGCCGCGGAAAAAGACCGGGCCGGGCAGGGCGTAGAGCGCGAGGCAGAACAGTGCGGCGATGGTATGGACGGCGAGCGACCCGGTGCTCGCGAGCCCCACCGTCGCGACCACGAGCCCGCCGAGCTTCGCCGCGGCAGGCCAGTCATGCGCCCGGGTTCTAACCGGGGAGGTCAGAGATATCATCTTGCGCCGCCTGCCGGGTCATGTCGTCGAGATAGGCCTGCATCACGTCGCCCGGGTCTCCCGCGCGCGCGATCCGCCCGCGGTCGAGCCAGAGCATGTGGTCCGAGCCCGCGAGGTCGTCGGGCGCGTGACTGATATGGATCACCGCGCCGGGGAACAGCGCGAGGTAGCGCCCAAGCTGTGCCCTGGTGGGGATGTCGAGCCCGGCGAAAGGTTCGTCGAGGATCAGCGTGCCGGGCGCCATCGCCGCCACCGCCATCAGGCAGACAAGGTGCTTCTGCCCCTGCGACAGGGTGGCGATCGACGCCTCGGCCCAACCCGCCTTGTCGAACCGCGCGAGCACCGCCCGCGCCCCCGCCTCGGCGTCGCGCTTCGACTGGCCCATCTGGGCGAGGCCGAAGGCGATCTCCTCGAGCACGGTCGGAAAGATGATCTGGTGGTCGGGGTTCTGGAACAGGATGCCGACATCGCGCAGTGCCGCGCGGCGGTCCTGCCCGAGGTCGTGGCCGTTCAGCAGCGCCCGGCCTGCGCTGGGCGCGACCAGCCCGGCGATCACCCGGGCGAGGGTGGATTTGCCCGATCCGTTGCGCCCGACCACGCCGAGGCGGCGAAAGCTCAGATCGAGCTCGAGCCCCGCGAGCACCGGGCGGCTTTCGAGCGTCAGCCCGAGCCCCTCGAGGGTGAGCCGCACCGGGGCGGCGTCGGTCGGCCGAGGGGCCGCTGTGCCTGGGTCCGCTGTCACGCCGGTTCCTCAGCCTGGGTCCGCGCCGCCGGGGACGGCGGTGTCTCACGTCAGATCATCTGTACAGATCATCTGCACGGTGATGTCGGGGAGGGCAAGACGGTTTCCCGGGCGCTGCCGCGGGGCAGGGGCCGGGACAGCGGGCTATTCGGCGGCGCTCTGCATCCGCGGGCCGGTCGACTGCCCGAGAATGAGCTCGGCTTCGAGCAATTCCTGCGACAGCCCGGCTTCGGGGTTTTCCACCATCTCGATCAGCATATGCGCCGCGTGCCGCCCGGCTTCGCGCACCGAGGAGCGGGTGGCGGTGAACATCGGCACGTCGCCGCGGTTCTGCAGATAGCTCAGATCGTCGTCATGGGTGACGATCGAGACGTCGCGGCCCAGCCGCAGGCCCGCTTCGCCGATCGCCCGGCGCACCCCGAGCGCGGAGATGATCGAGGAGACGAGAAAGGCGGTCGGCGGGTCCGGCCGGGCGAGGAAGGCGCGCGCCGCGTCGTGGCCGTACATCTCGGTCATCTCCTCGCCGGTGACCAGGTCGGGGGCGACGTCGAGCCCGCGCGCAGCGAGCGCGTCCTCGTAGCCGGCCCGCCGGCGGATCGCGAAATCCATGTCCCCGAGCCCGTTGATGAGCGCGATGCGGCGGTGGCCGAGGTCGAGCAGCAGATCGGTCGCCCGGCGGAAGGCATGGGTGTTGTTCATGTCGACCCAGGCATAGGGTTCGTCGCAATCCGAGGCCCGGCCATGCACCACGTAAGGTATGCCGATCTCGTTGAGCAGGTGGATCCGCTGTTCGGCGAGCTTGGGCGAATGCACGATCAGCCCGTCGACCGCGCCCTTGGTGCGCAGCTCGCGGTAGGTCTGTTCCTGCAGATTGTCCGGCACGATGGTGAGCAGCATGTCGTAGCCGCGCGCGGCGTAGACCTCGCCGGCGCCGGCAACGAAATCGGTGAACACCGGGTTCATCATCTCGTGGCGCGACGACAGCGGGATCACGTGCCCGATCGCCATTGCCCGGCCGGTGGCCAGCGAACGGGCGCGCACATTGGGCCTGTAGCCGTGGATCTCGGCCGCTTCGCGCACCCGCCGCCTGGTCGCCTCCGACACCTCCGGGTACCCGTTCAAGGCCCGGCTCACCGTCGTCTGCGACAGGTTCAAGAGCTCTGAGAGATCCTTCAGTTTCATTGCGCCGGAAACGTTTCAAACCGCTTTGATTGACCTTCCGAGCCTAGGGCCGAATGCGACCTTGTGTCAAAAGAAACTCTATTTCTTGTGCAAACTCCCTGAAAGGACGCCAAAACTCGTGGCAAACTCCGCATGCCGCATTGACATATGGCGGGTGGCTGCGCGACGGTGGCGCTGTCCAAAGCGCTTTGGGGTGAGTCGAACCCGGCTCTCCGCCAGCTCAAGGATTGTTTCAGGCGCCGGTTCTGGCGCAGATCTGGGAGGATACGGATAATATGAAACAGACACTCTTCACCACTGCCGCCGTGATCGCGCTGTCGGCCGGTACGGCGTCCGCTGCCGACCTGGTCTTCACGCCGGGCGAGGGGCCGTTCAGCTGGGACAGCTACAACGCCTGGGCCGAAACCGCGCCCGACCTCAGCGGTCAGACCATCACCATCGGCGGCCCCTGGCTGCAGCCTGAAGACGGCTATTTCCGCTCGGTCACCGATTACTTCATGGAAGCCACCGGCGCCGAAGTGATCTACACCGGCTCGGACAGCTTCGAGCAGCAGATCGTGATCGACGCCGAAGCCGGCGCCGCGCCCAACATCGCGGTGTTCCCGCAGCCCGGTCTCGCCGCCGACATGGCCGCGCGCGGCCTGCTCACCCCGCTGCCCGAAGGCATGGGCGATTTCGTCGCCGAAAACTACGGCGCGGGCGAGTCCTGGGTCGATCTCGGCACCTATGCCGACGCCGACGGCAACGACCAGCTCTACGGCTATTTCTACAACGTGAACGTCAAGTCGCTGGTGTGGTACGTGCCGGAAAACTTCGAGGATGCGGGCTACGAAGTCCCGACCACGATGGAAGAACTCAAAGCGCTGACCGAGCAGATCGCAGCCGACGGCGAAGTGCCGTGGTGCATCGGCCTCGGCTCCGGCGCCGCGACCGGCTGGCCGGCGACCG
>JAGRMP010000297.1 GCA_020441225.1 Maritimibacter sp.
GCCAACTCCTCCTTCGTCAACCAGGTGGTCGATGACGATGTGCCGCCCGAAGAGGTCGCCGCCTGTCCCTTCGCCGCGCTCGCGGCCGCGCCGGGGCCGTTCGAGCCCAGCGTAACACGCGGACCCGCGCTCTTCGCCCCGGAACGGGTCAATTCGCAGGGCTTCGATCTCTTCGACGTGACAACGCTCGCCCGGATCGACGCGGCCCGGACCCGGCCCGACCGGATCGACACCGGCCCGATCCTCGCGAGCACGCCGACCGGCGGCGAGACCGAGGCGGACATCAACCCCGCGACCGGCGCCGAGATCGGCACCGTCACGCTTGCGAGCGCCGCCGACGTCGAAACAGCGCTCGCCGCCGCCACGCCCTGGGAGGCGCCCGCCGCCGAGCGGGCAGACACCCTCAACCGCGCCGCCGAACTCTACGAGGAAGATTTCGGCCGGCTCTTCGCGCTCCTCGCCGTCGAAGCGGGCAAGACCCTGCCCGACGCGGTGGCGGAACTGNNTGGATTTCCTGCGCTATTACGCGGCTGGGGCAGGCGGGCTCGAACACGGCCCGCGCGGCATCTTCACCTGCATTTCGCCGTGGAACTTCCCGCTCGCGATCTTCACCGGCCAGATCTCGGCGGCCCTCGCGGCCGGTAACGCCGTGCTCGCCAAACCCGCCGAGACCACCCCCGCGATTGCCGCCTGGGGCGTGGAAAAGCTGCTCGAAGCGGGCGTACCCCCCACCGCGCTGCAACTGCTCCCGGGCCACGGCCGGGTGATCGGCGCGGCGCTCACCTCCGACCCGCGGGTCTCCGGCGTGGCCTTCACCGGCTCCACCGCCACCGCGCGGGCGATCCAGAAGGCGATGGCCACGGGCTGCGCCCCCGGCACGCCGCTCATCGCCGAGACCGGCGGGCTCAACGCGATGGTGGTGGATTCGACCGCGCTCCCCGAACAGGCGGTGCGCGACATCGTCGCCTCCGCCTTCCAGTCGGCGGGGCAACGCTGTTCGGCGCTCCGCTGCCTCTACGTGCAGGAGGATATCGCGCCCGCCTTCCGCAAGATGCTGATCGGCGCGATGGACGAGCTGGCGCTCGGCGACCCCTGGGACATTGCGACCGATGTCGGACCGGTCATCACCGCCCGGGCGCGCGACGAGATCGCGGGCTATGTCGATCGGGCCGCGGCCGAGGGGCGTCTCCTGCACCGGCTCGTCGTGCCGGAGACCGGTACCTTCGTCGCCCCCGCGCTGATCGCGGTCGGCGGCATCGGCGATCTGACCCACGAGGTCTTCGGCCCCGTCCTGCATCTGGCGACCTTCAGGGCGGAGGAGCTCGACCGGGTGATCGCCGACGTCAACGCCACCGGCTACGGGCTGACCTTCGGGCTGCACACGCGGATCGACGACCGGGTGCAGCAGGTCTCGGAAACCGTCCGCGCGGGCAATATCTATGCCAACCGCAACCAGATCGGCGCCATCGTCGGCAGCCAGCCCTTCGGCGGCGAGGGTCTGTCGGGCACCGGGCCCAAGGCCGGGGGGCCACGGTATCTCGCGCGCTTCACCCGGCGGGATGTGGCGCGCGCCAACGCCTCGGGGGCGCGCGAAGTCGATGTCGCAGGGATCGCGCGCGCGCTGGCGGCCGAGGCCAGCCCCGCGCCCCACGCGGTCGAGATCCTGCCCGGCCCCA
>JAGRMP010000298.1 GCA_020441225.1 Maritimibacter sp.
CCACCGTCGCGGTGATCGCGGCGGGGCTCGTGAGCCTCTTCGCCTCGGTGATCTACCTCGCCCTCGCCGCCCCCGACGTGGCGATGACCGAGGCCGCCATCGGTTCGGGGCTGACCACGTTCCTCTTCTTCTACGTCCTTGGACGGATGCGCCGGGAGGGCGGCCATGACCAGTAAATTCACCACAAGAGGCGCCATCGCGCTCCTGCTGCTCGTGCTTCTCGGCACCGCCTTCTGGACGCTCACCACGGGCTACGCGCCCGACGCCGAGCTGAACCGCACCGCGAGCTATTACGCCCAGAACACCGCGACCGAGACCGGGGCGCAGAACATCGTCACCGCGATCATCGTCACCTACCGGGGCCTCGACACGCTCGGCGAGGTCACCGTGCTGTTCCTCACCGCCGCGATCATCGCGCTGGTG
The DNA here is from genome assembly GCA_020441225.1 of Maritimibacter sp. Next base: position 424 of record JAGRMP010000298.1, read on the forward strand.
CTCGGCCAGTCGAAAGCGCCCGCCGGCGCCTCGGGCTCGGGCTTCCAGCCCTCGGGCGAACTGCTCACCACCGGCACGAAAATGCTGCTGCCGATCATCCTGCTGTTCGGCGCCTATGTCTTCGTCAACGGCCACCTCACCCCCGGCGGCGGCTTCCAGGGCGGCGCGGTGCTCGCGTCGGGCATGCTGCTCCTCTTGCTCGCCGACCCCGGCAAGCGCTTCCGCAAAGCCGTGATCCACCGGGTCGAAAGCCTGTCTGGCCTCGCCTATGTCGCGCTCGGCGTGATCGGCATGGCCTGGGCGGGCGGCTTCCTCGACAACCGCATCCTGCCGCTCGGGCAGCACGGCCAGATCCTGTCGGCGGGCGCCATCCCGCTCATCTACACCCTCATCGGGCTCAAGGTCGGCGCCGAGTTCAGCTCGATCCTCGAAAGCCTCGAAGAAACGGAGGACGCGTGATGACCGCGGCAAACCTCGCCCAGATCGCCATGGCCACGGGCTTCCTGCTCATCCTCATGGGCCTTTACGGCGCGCTCACGCACCGCAACATCCTGCGCATGATCGTCGGCTTCACCATCGCCTCGACCGGGGTGAACGTGGTGCTCGTCGCGGTCGGTTACCTGCCCGGCCGCACCGCGCCGATCATGGACGCCGCCGTGCCGGTCGCAGACGCCGCCGCCCGCATCATCGACCCGGTGCCGCAGGCGCTGGTGCTCACCGCCATCGTCATCGGCCTCGGCGTCACCGCGCTGATGCTCGCCTATGCCTACCGGCTGTTCCGCACCCGCCACAGCCTCGACATCTCGAACTTCACGGAGCTGAAATGGTAAGCGCGATCTTCATCATTGCGGTCGGCCTCGGCGCCGCCTTCCTCCTCGGCCTCCTGAAATCCGCGCAGAAGGACCTGGCCTTCCTGGTCACCATCGCCGCGCTCGCCTTCATGTCCTGGGTCGCGCTCGACTGGACCGTCGCGCTCACCCGCGGCACGGCCGCGCCCACCACGATCCTGACCGCCGGCAGCCAGCCGCCCTTCGCGATCAACCTCTACATCGGCACCGCCGAGGCCTGGCTGCTCACGGTCATCAACGTGACCGGGCTGCTCTCGGCCTTCTACATGTACGACGCGCTGCGCCGCCTCGGCCGGGGCGCGATGTCGGTGCTCTTGGTGATGGTCATGGCGCTCTCGGGCCTCGTGCTCACCCGCGACGTCTTCAACCTCTTCGTCTTCTTCGAGCTGATCGTGATCGCCACCGGCGGGCTCGTGCTGCTCTCCGACGACGCCCGCGCCGTCGCCGCCGGGTTCAAATACCTCGTCGTCAGCCAGATCGTCTCGATCCTGCTGCTCGTCGGCATCATCTTCACCTACCACGCCAACGGCTCGCTCAACATCGACGACCTCACCGCCGTGCCGCTCGCCTTCCAGGGCGCGTCGCTCGCGATGTTCCTGCTGCTCATGGCGCTGGTGCTGGAGCTCAAACCCTTCCCGGCGAACGGCTGGGCGCTCGACATCTACGAAAGCGCGCATCCCGGCTTCTCGGCGATCTTCTCCGCCGCCTCCGGGACCGCCGCGCTCTTTGCCGCCGACAAGCTCGCCGCCGCCGCAGGCCCCGCCTGGTTGCCGCTGCTCACCGGCCTCGGGCTCCTCAGCTTCCTCGGCTCCAACCTGCTCGCCCTCGCGCAGGACAACGACCGGCGCCTGCTCGGCTATTCCTCCGTCGGTCAGATCGGCCTTGTCCTCGCCATCGTCGGTCAGCGCGACATCCTGGGCGACGGCTATTTCTACGTTGCCGGCGGCGTGCTCATCACCCATGCGGTCGCCAAGGCCGGGCTCTACTGGCTCTCCGGCCTGGTCCCCGGCCGCTCGCTCACCGACTGGGCCATCCTGCGGGTGAACCCGCTCCTGATCTTCGCCTTCGCCTCCTTCGTCGCGATGCTGATCGGCCTGCCGCCGTTCCCGAGCTTCTACGCCAAGTGGGACCTCGTCCACGCGCTCGTCGCCGCCGACCGCTACTGGATCATCGGCTTCGTGCTCGTGGGCGCCCTCGTCGAGGCGGGCTACATGTTCCGTTTCTTCGGCTTTGCCATCAAACGCGACGCACCCGAGAGCTTCCCGCGCTTCGCCGTCGACAAGGTCGGCGTGGTGGTGGCGGCGCTCGCCGCCGGCTGGGGCCTCGGCTTCGTCTGGGGCGGGGCGTCGGTGAACCCCAACCTGCTCACGCTCACGCCGATCCTCTTCGCGCTCGCCTTCCTCGTCCTCGAACCGCTGCCCGCCTGGGTCAAGAACACCCTCGCCATCGCCGGTCTCGTCGCCTGGTTCTGGCTCCGGAAAGACAACTACGACCCGATGCAGATGATCTTCGCCATCGTCATGCTCCTGGGCGGCGCGGTGATCCTGCTCGCCTCCTTCTACGAACACGGCCGCCGGATCGGCTTCTACGTGCCCGCCATGCTGATGTACGCAGGCCTCGCGCTGCTCATCGAGGCGAAAACCTCCTTCGAGTTCTTCGCCGCCTGGGAAGTGCTCACCCTCGGCTCCTACTACCTGATCCTGCGTGGGCGTATGGGCGAGCCGCACGCGCTCTCCTACATCCTGTTCTCGCTCGGCGGCGCCTTCCTGATCCTCGCAGGCTTCGCCACCGCCTCGACCGGCGTGCAACCCTTCGAGCTCACCTCGGGCCTCACCGCCATCGCCGAGGCTGCGGTGCCCGCCGCGCCCTGGATCTTCGTCCTGCTCGCCGTCGGCTTCATGACCAAGACCGCCTCCATCGGCCTCCACGTCTGGCTGCCCGGCGCCCATGCCGAAGCCGAGACGGACGTCTCGCCGATGGTCTCGGGCATCCTGCTCAAGGCCGGTCTGTTCGGGCTCTTCCTGCTCGTCACCACCATGGGCCGCCAGCACCTCTGGGGCGTCGACCTCACGCAGGTCCTGCTCTGGATCGGCGCGCTCAGTGCCTTCCTCGGCGCCATCGCGGCCATTTTCCAGGAAGACGCGAAGCGCCTCCTTGCCTACAGCTCGATCAGCCAGATGGGTTACGCCGTCTTCGGCCTCGCGCTCATGAACCACCTGGGCTGGCTGCTCGCGGTGATGTTCGTCATCAACCACTACATCTACAAATCCATGCTCTTCCTCGCCGTCGGCGGCGTCTACAAGCGCACCGGCACCAAGCTCATGTACAAGATGGGCGGGCTCATCACGCTGATGCCCTTCACTTTCGTCTCCGTCCTCGTCGGCATCATCGCCATGTCGGGCGTGCCGCCGCTCTCGGGCTTCGGTGGCCGCTGGCTGTTCTACAACGCCATCATGGCCAGCGACATGCGGCTGCCGATGGTGCTGATCTTCATGTCCGGCCCGATCGGCTTCCTCTACCTGTTCCGGCTGATCCACACGATCTTCCTCGGCCAGCCGAAACCCGAGCACAAAAAGCTCAAGGAAGCACCGTTCTGGCTCGTCGTGCCGCAGATGCTCTTCGTCGCCGCTCTTCTCGCCTTCGCCGTTCTGCCCGGCATGGCGCTGCAGCGGGTCGACGCCTACATCGGCCAGCTCTTCGGCGACGCGCCGCTGGTCTGGGACGGCCGCGCCATCACCTCGACCTACGGCAACTGGGACCCGGTCGCGATCATGCTGGTCATCGGCGTGACCTTCGTCACCGTGCTCGCGATCCTGATCGCCAAGAACCACGACGCGGTGAAGGTGAAGCAGTTCAACATCGTGTTCTCGGCCGAACGCCCGTTCAAGCCCAACACGACCCACTTCGCGTGGAACTTCTTCGCCCCCTACCGCAAGGCGCTCGGCTTCCTTGAGGCCCCGCTGGTCACCCGGTTCTGGGCAGGGGTGGCCGACACATTCCACGCGACCGCGGATTTCACCCGCCGGCTCTACACCGGTAACGGACAGACCTACGCGGTCCAGGTCCTGTTCTTCGTCGTCGCCGTCTACA
>JAGRMP010000299.1:0-1495 GCA_020441225.1 Maritimibacter sp.
CGTAGAAATTGCGCCGGGGGGCGTGAGGGGGGCGGTGCTTGTCGGTCATGGCGGCGCTTCTGGCCCCGGGACCGGCGGAAATCAAGCCCTCGCCGGGGCTGCGGGATCTCAGCAGGCGGGAGGACCGGGCACGGCGCAGCCCGTTGGCTCAGCCGAGCGCGACCATGTCGAACTCGTTGCGCACGATCTCGCGGAAGTTTTCGAACCGCGTGCCGGTCACGGCCCGGCGAACGATCTCTTCGGCGGTGTCGAAATCGTCGACCGCAAAGCCGAAGTTCAGCTCGCTCCCGCTGATCCCGGCCCCTTCCCACTCGCCGGCATGGGCGTCCATCAGCGCGTCCTCGATCAGCTCGATGGCATCGCCGCGAAAGGTAAGCGCCCGGTCGGTTTCGTCCCAGCGCGGCAGGCCGGGCCTGGCGAGATGCCTGGATATCTCCGGGATAGCGTCGATATCGTAGTAAATCTCAATGCTCTTGAACCCCATGGCCCGCCTCCAGAAAACGCCGATGCGCGCACCGATCCGGCACCCGCATTGTTCGTTTTCACCGGGCAATCCGCCGGATTTTCGGCGATTATGCGCCTTTCAGGCGGCGTTTCGCTGCGGCAGGACGTCAAGGTTCACGCCCGATCATGGCCAATAGTCACTGCGGATCGGCAAGGAAGTCCCGCACCGCGCGCGGCCTGCGCAGGTACACCACCGCGACCCGGTCACGCCAGCGGTCGAGAAACGCAAGCGTGCGCGGCCGTCCGTCGCGCCCGTAGCCGAGGATGAAGCGCAGAAACGTCGCGTCCGGCCATTGCTCGACGCAGCCCTCGGCCATGTCGGGCCGGGTTTCGCCCCGATGCCGCAGCACCCGCCGGACCACCCGCCAGAGCCGCACGGGCAACGGCAGGTCGAGAAACACGATCAGATCCGCCCGGGCGGCGCGGTGATCGGCGCTGCGCAGGTGGTTGCCGTCGAACACCCACTCCCCTGCCGCGGCGGCGGCCCGGGCCAGCGCGTCGGTCTCGGCGCGCGGCCGCGCGACCCAGCCGGGCGCCCAATACATGTGGTCGATATGGACCACGGGCAGGTCCAGCCGGTCGGCGAGCAGGCGGGCGGTCGTGCTCTTGCCCGACCCGGGCCCGCCCATCACCATGATCCGTTTCACACCGCGTTCGCGAGCTTCTCGGCGAGGTCGGTTTTCTCCCAGGAGAACCCGCCTTCCGCATCCGGCGCGCGGCCGAAATGGCCGTAGGCGGCGGTGCGCTGGTAGATCGGCCGGTTCAGGCCCAGGTGGGTCCGGATGCCGCGCGGGGTGAGATCCATGAGCTCGCCCACCGCCTTCTCGATCGCCGCCTCGTGGACCTTTCCGGTCCCGTGCGTATCGGCATAGATCGACAGCGGGCGGGCGACGCCGATGGCATAGGAGAGCTGCAGCGTGCAGCGGTCCGCAAGCCCGGCGGCGACCACGTTCTTGGCGAGGTAGCGCGCGGCATAGGCGGCCGAGCGGTC
>JAGRMP010000299.1:1533-6905 GCA_020441225.1 Maritimibacter sp.
CCATGCGGCGCGGCCCCGCCGTAAGTGTCGACGATGATCTTGCGGCCCGTGAGCCCCGCGTCGCCATCCGGCCCGCCGATCACGAAAGCCCCGGTCGGGTTCACGTGCCAGACGGTGTCGGCGGTCAGCCAGCCCTCGGGCAGGACTTCTTCGATATAGGGGGCGACCACGGCGCGCACGTCATCCGACGTCATCGCCGGATCGAGATGCTGGGTCGAGAGCACAACCTGGCTCACGCCCACCGGCTGGCCGCCTTCGTAGCGCAGCGAGAGCTGGCTCTTCGCGTCCGGCCCGAGGCTCGGTTCGCCGCCCGATTTGCGCACCTCGGCGAGGCGGCGCAGGATCGCGTGGGCATAGAGGATCGGCGCCGGCATCAGTTCCGGGGTCTCGTTCACGGCATAGCCGAACATGATCCCCTGGTCGCCCGCGCCCTCTTCCTTGCCTTCGGCCGCATCGACACCCTGGGCGATATGGGCCGACTGGCCGTGCAGGAGGTTGGTGACCTCGACATTGCGCCAGTCGAACCCGTCCTGTTCGTAGCCGATATCCTTGATGCAATCGCGCACGATGGTGTCGACGCGATCCTTCATCGCCAATACCCTGTCCTCGGTCGACATCTTGACCTCGCCGCCAACCACGACACGGTTGGTGGTGGCAAAGGTTTCGCAGGCGACCCGGGCCTCGGGCTCCTCGGTCAGAAACGCATCGAGGACGGCGTCGGAGATCCGGTCGCAAACCTTGTCGGGATGCCCCTCGGAGACCGATTCCGAGGTGAAGATGTAGTTCTGTCGGGACATGAGAAGTGCTCCATTGAAAACCTGCCGCCACGCCAGGAAGCCGTTGTGACGGTGTAGACGTCCCGCGTTAGCCTTCGCCCGGCCGCCGGTCAACTGGTTTCCGGGCCCGAAAGACCGCAAATCCGGCCAGCGCCGCGGCAATCGCCACGATCAGCGGCCAATCGCCGACTCTCGCATAGATCGTCGCCGATCTGGCACCGGGCAGATCGGCGTCGAGGTGACCGGCCTCGTTGAGGGGCAGGCTGGCGGTGATCCGGCCGCGCGGGTCGATCACCGCGCTGACACCGGTATTGGCGGCACGCACCACCGGCAGGCCGAACTCGATCGCCCGGAACCGGGCCTGGACGAGATGCTGGTAGGGACCGGAAAAGGCCCCGAACCAGGCGTCGTTGGTGATCTGCAGAACCCAGTCGGCGCGCGCGCCCTCCGGACGCAGCGCGGCGCGCAAGTCGCGCGGGAAGATCGCTTCGTAGCAGATCAGGGGCAAGGCGGTGCCAAGCCGGCCGGGCAACGTGAGCAGCTGCGCCCCGGGCCCGCGCGAATAGCCGTAGCCGTCGCGTGCGGCGAGCCCGTTGATCCCGAGACTGCCGAAGAGGTCGCCGAGCGGAACGTATTCGCCGAAGGGCACGATGTGGTGCTTGTCGTAGACCGCCTCAGGCGCGCCGCCGGGACCGAACAGGACCAGCGAATTGTAGGCGCGCGTCCCCTCGAGCCGCCGGATGCCGGCAATCACCGGGGCGGGCGCGGCGGCACCGGCGATCTCGGCCTGCACTTCGGGGTAGTCCCCGAGCAGGGTCGGCACAGCGGTCTCGGGCCAGATCACCAGCTCCGGCGGCGCGCCCTCGGGCGGGGCGGCGGTGAGCGCCAGCGCGCGGTCGTAGAAGGTGGCGATCCAGTCGGGGTCCCACTTGAGGTGCTGCGTCGCGTTGGGCTGGACGAGACGGAGGCGCACGGGATCCTGCGGCGGCACGACCTCGCCACCCAGCGCCAGCCCGCCGAGGCCGAAGGCCGAGGCCAAAATGGCCGCGCCAGCGGCCACCGCGGCCGCGAAGCGGCCGCCCCCCCTGCCCTCGGCCGCGAAGCGGCTGCCCCCCCAGGCACAGGACAGGCGCGCGATCAGCGCGCCGCCCGCGAAGCTCGCCACCGAGAGGCCGAAGGCACCGATGTACCTGGCCAGCCCCGCAACGGCCGTGTCGATCCAGACGAGCCCGGGTCCGCCCCAGGGGAAGCCGGTCCACAGATGCGCGCGCAGGAGCTCCATCGCCCCCATCGCCGCGGCGAAAGCGAGCCAGCCGAACCGGTCCCGGCGCGGGCCCGGCGGCGCCAGCCAGTGAGCGAGCGCAAAGCCCGCGCCCCAGAACAGCGCCATGCCGCCCGCCATGAAGAACCAGGCGAACGGCGCCATCCAGCCGTGCCGCGCGATATCGATCAGGAAGGGCTGGATGATCCAGACCAGGGTGAAACCGAAATAGCCGAGCCCGACGGCCCAGCCCGCGAGCGCCGCGCGGCGCAGCGACGGCGCCGCTCCAAGGATCACATGGCCGAAAGCCAGCCCCGCGAGCAGCAGCGGCCAGAGGTTGAACGGCGCCTGACCGAACCCTGAGATGAAACCGGCGAGCAGGCCGGCCGCCAGCACCCGCCGCGGCCGCCGGGCGATCCAGGCGACCGGCCCGGCCAGCGCGGCGGAGCTCGGTTCAGCCGGCATCCGTCGCCGAGGCGGGCAGCCGCACGCGCAGGCGCTTGATCCGGCGCGGGTCGGCATCGACCACTTCGAATTCGCAGCCCGAGGGATGGTCGATCACTTCGCCCCGCGCGGGCACATGGCCGGAATAGAGGAAGACGACGCCGCCCAGCGTGTCGATCTCCTCGTCGTCCTCGTCATAGCCGCGCAGCCGCACGCCCGCCTCGGCCTCGAATTCCTCAAGCGGCGCCCGCGCTTCGGCAAGGTAGGTGCCGGGTTTTTCCAGCGCCCAGAGCGCGCCTTCCTCGAGGTCGTGCTCGTCCTCGATCTCGCCGATCACCTGTTCGATCAGGTCCTCGATGGTCACGAGCCCGTCGACCCCGCCGTATTCGTCGATCACCAGCGCCATATGGGTACGGTCGCTCTGCATCTTCTGCAAGAGCACGCCGATCGGCATCGAGGGCGGCGCGAACAGGAGCGGCCGCAACAGGCTCGTGAGGTCGAAATCCTTGGACTTGTCGCCGTTGAACCCGTGCCTGAGCGCGAGATCCTTGAGGTGCACGAGCCCCACGGGACTGTCGAGCGTGCCGCGAAACACCGGCAGCCGGGTCAGCCCCGAGGAGCGGAAAACCTCGACCAGGTCGTCCTTGGAAATGTCTTCCGCGACCGAGACGATCTCCGCCTTGGGCAGCATCACGTCCTCGACGCGCATCCGGCGCAAGTTCAGCATCCCGGGCGGCGGCATCGCCACCGGATCGCCCGACAGCGCCGGGATCTCGACGTCGCCGTCTTCGTCTTCTGAAGGGCTCAGCGCCCCGATCAAACGGCCGAACAACCCGGCCGGCCTACTCTCACTGTCGTCCTGCGCGCCATGCGCCGCGCCAGACGACCCGTCGCTCGTCTCTCCCATCTGTCCTTCCAGTGGTGTCTCTCCAGGGCCGGCGCCTTACGCGCCCGCCTCTCCATATGGGTCTGCAATGCCCAGCTTGCCAAGTATTTCCACTTCGAGCGCTTCCATAAGCCCTGCATCTTTGTCGTCGATGTGGTCATAACCCAACAAATGTAAGGTTCCGTGCACCAGAAGATGGGTCACATGCTCCGCAAACGGCTTGCCCGCGGCCGCGGCTTCCCGCGCGCAGGTCTCGTAGGCGATGGCGATGTCGCCGAGCTCAGGGTCCCCGGGCGGCAGCGGATCGCCCCCGGGCTGCTCGGCCCCGCGCTCTTCGGACGGCCAGGACAGCACATTGGTCGGCGCGGGTTTGCCCCGGAAACCGGCGTTGAGCCCGGCTATGCGCGCGTCGTCGCAGGCGAGCAGGCTGATCTCGGCGCCATCGATGCCGAGACGGTCGAGCGCCGCCGCGCAGGCCCGCTCGGCCAGCGCCTCGAGCCCCGCCGCCGTCCAGCGCGCGTCTTCGATGATGGTGTCCACGATCATGGCGCGCCTCATACTCCGGTGCGGGGCCCGCGCCTAGCCCCTCTTGCACCCTCTCGAACGGCTGGTATGGTCGCCCTGCCCATCCATATGAGCGGCTAGGGTTCCGTTGCCGGGTGTCACCGGCAGGTCTGGACCGAGCGCCGCGCAAAGCCGCAGGCCGACACCTGTCAGACGAAAAGACTCGGGGGGGATGGAGGGCATGATTTGTCATGCCTGACCCCTGAGAGGAAACATGTCTGCACTCGGCTTCACCCTGGTCCTCGCCGCAGCCTTCTGCCACGCCACCTGGAACTATTTCGTCAAGCGCCTCAACGCCGGGCCGGAGCTCATCTGGCTGTTCTCGGCGGTCACGGTCGTGCTCTACGCCCCGCTCGCGCTCTGGTTCGCCTTGGATTGGGCGGCCACGCTCTCGGGCATCGCGGTGATCGCGGTGAGCGCGTTTCTGCATCTCGCCTATTTCGTCCTGTTGCAGCGCGCCTACCGGGCCGGCGATCTCTCGGTGATCTATCCGACCGCGCGGGCGACCGGCCCGGTGCTGTCCACGAGCTTCGCCGTCGCGGTCCTTGGTGCGCCGATGAACCCGCAGATGGCGGCGGGCGGCCTGATCGTGGTGTTCGGCGTGCTGATGCTGACCGGCGGGCGCAGGCATGGCGGCCCGCGGATCGGCGTGTCGCTGGGGTTCGGCCTCGCGGTGGGCACCCTCATCGGTGCCTACACGGTCTGGGACGCGCGCGCCGTGGCGCTGCTCGCGATCCCGCCGCTACTGCTCGACTATGTCTCGAGCTTCGGGCGCAGCCTGGTTCTGGCCCCGCTCGCGCGCCGGCGCTGGCCGAGCGTGCGCGCGCTGTGGCGCGACCACCGGAACGAGGTGATCGTGATCGCGGTCTTCAACCCGCTCGCCTATATCCTGGTGCTGGTCGCGCTCACCTTTACCCCGGTGAGCTACGTCGCCCCGATCCGGGAAATCTCGGTGCTCATCACCGTGCTGATGGGCAGCTTCCTGCTCGGCGAAGGGCAACTGGCCCGGCGCCTTGGCTGGGCAGGCGTGATCCTGGCCGGTGTCGCGGTGCTGGCAACGGGCTGAAGCGCCCTACTTCGCCGGGTCCGCCCGGTCGTAGGCGTCGATGATCTTCGCGACCAGCGGATGGCGCACCACGTCCTTGGAGGTGAAGTAGTTGAACGAGATGTCGTCGATGCCCTTCAGGAGCTTCTCGGCGTCGTGCAGGCCGGAAAACACCCCGCGCGGCAGGTCCACCTGGGACCGGTCGCCGGTGATGACCATCCGGCTGCCCTCGCCCAGGCGGGTGAGGAACATTTTCATCTGCATCGTCGTCGCGTTCTGCGCCTCGTCGAGCACCACGAAGGCACGGCTGAGCGTGCGCCCGCGCATGAAGGCGAGCGGCGCGATCTCGATACGCTTTTCCTCGATCAGCTTCGCCACCTGCTTGCCCGGCAGGAA
>JAGRMP010000300.1:0-373 GCA_020441225.1 Maritimibacter sp.
GGCTCGCGCGCCTATTCGACCAACACGGTCGAGTCGGGCTGGATCCCGTCGCCGCTCCCCGGCATCTACACCGGCGGGGGCATGATGAAAGAGTACCGCGAGTGGCTCACCGACGCCTCGTATGAGGCCGCGGGCTCGATTGGCGGCTCCTATGTCTCGGACAATATCGAAGATTACTACGTCAACCCGTTCGAGCTGGGCTACGGCTTCTACATCGGCTGGAAGAAGGACGATTTCATCGGCAAGGACGCGCTCGCCAAGATGAAAGAGGGCAAGAACCGCAAGAAGGTCACCTTCGAGTGGAACGCCGAGGACGTGGTCAAGGTCATCGCCTCGTCCTTTGCGCCGGGCGAAGAGAACTACAAGTGGATCG
>JAGRMP010000300.1:428-8289 GCA_020441225.1 Maritimibacter sp.
GGCGACAAGATGGTCGGCATGTCGATGTTCAACGGCTACTCGTTCAACGAACGCGCGGTGCTGTCGCTCGGCGTGGTCGATGACTCGGTCGAGATCGGCGACGTGCTGGAAATGGTCTGGGGCGAACCCGATGGCGGCTCCGGCAAGACCAGCGTCGAGCCGCACAAGCAGACCACGATCCGCGTTCGCGTCTCGCCGACGCCCTACGCGGCGGAAGCCCGCACCAACTACGCCGACAGCTGGCGCACCAAGAGCTGAGCCACTCGCCCGCGCCCCCGACCGGGGCGCGGGTTTGCCGCATGGGGGGAGGGAACCGCCGGGCAGAAAATGCTTGGTCGGACAGGGACCCGCCCATAGGCTTCGAATTCCGATTGAAGCGGCCGAGACAGGCCGAACCGAAACCGGATCAGGGAGGACCATACATGATCCACACTCGTTTTCTGCGCGGGGCGGTTGCCACCGTCGCGCTCACTGCCGCCGCCGCGCTGCCGGCCGGGGCCGAAACCCTCAAGTTCGCCCACTGGGTGCCGCCCGCGCACACGCTGACCGCCTCGACCATCGAGCCGCTGCAGGCCGCGGTGGCCGATTCGGGCCTCGAGATCGAGGTCTACCCGGGCGGCGAGCTCGGCGCCGGGCCGCTCGAGCAATATGTCCGCGTCGTCCAGGGCGTGGCCGATATCGTCTGGGGCCTGCAGGGCTACACCTCGTCGCAATTCCCCAAGACCATGGTCTCGGAACTGCCGGGCGCGCTGCCCGAGGGGATGACCGGTTACGATCTGATCTGGAACGCCTATGACGCCGGGCTGCTCTCGGAAGAATTCCCCGGCACCAAGCCGCTCGCGCTGTGGCTGTCGGAGCCCAACGTCTTCATCATGAAGGACATCGACGTGCGCACGCCGGCCGATGTCGCCGGGCTCAAGATCCGGGTCTCCGGCTCTGCCGCCGCCGCCGCGGTCGAGGCGCTCGGCGCGACCCCGGTGCAGATGCCCGCGGGCGAGATCTACAACTCGCTGCAGACCGGCCTGATCGACGGCGTCATCACCGGCGCATCGGCAATTGGCGATTTCAAGCTCGACGAGGTGGCCAACAGCTACACGCTGAACGCGCCGCTCGGCCATATCTCCTTCTACGTGGTGATGAACCAGGCCAAGTACGACGGGCTGTCGGACGAAGAGAAAGCCGCGCTCGACGCCATCGCCGGCCGGCCGCTGTCGCAATCGGCGGAAGAGGGCTGGTACGCCCGCGCCGCGCAGGTGATCGACCAGATCTCCTCGACCGGCGACAACACTGTCTACACGCTCTCCGACGACGAGCGCGCCGCCTTCGAAGCGCTGACCTACCCGGTCACCGACGCGATCGTCGCGGAGGGCGGCTACGAGGACGTGCTCAAGACCATGCAGGGCATGTAAGTGCTTGCACTCGCACAACGCGGGGCAGACGGGCTCACACGCCTGTCTGCCCTGATCGGCACGCTGGGGCTCTTGACCGAGGTCGTGGTGATCCTGATCGATGTGATCGGCCGCTACTTCGGCCAACCGCTGACCGGGGCCCAGGACATCAGCCAGATGGCGATGGTGGTGCTGGTCTTCGGCGGGATGGCACTGTGTGACCGGGTCGGCGGGCATATTGCCGTCGATCTGTTCGAGAACACCATGCCGCGCTGGATGATCCGCACCGGCGACGTCGTCTCGGCGCTGATCGGGGCTGCGATCTTCCTCGGCATCGCCTGGACCACGCTCGACAGCGCCGCGCTGTCCAAGATGCTCAACCTCGCGACCAACATCATCGCGCTGCCCAAGGTGTGGTTTCAGTATTTCATCGTCGCGGCCTCGCTCATCACCGCGCTCGGGATGATCCTGAGAGCCATCGCCCTGATCCTCGCGCCGCAGACGCATCACGGCCACCACGACAGCCACAAGCACGGCCCGAAGGAAAGCGCATGAGTTCGGAACTGATCGGCCTTGTGGGAATGGCCATCCTCTTCGTGCTGCTCGGCCTGCGGGTGCCGGTGGCCTTCGCGATGTTCGCCGTCGGCTTCATCGGCAACTGGATCCTGAATTCCCCCGCCGCGGCGCTCAGCCAGCTCGCGTCGGACGCCTTTTCGCTCTCGTCCTCGGCCGAACTCGTGGTGGTGCCGCTGTTCATCCTGATGGGCAACGTCGCGACCGAGACCGGCATGAGTCGCAAGCTCTACGATGCCGCCTATGCGACCATCGGCTCGGTCAGGGGCGGCCTCGCTTCGGCCACGGTCGTTGCCTGCGGCGGTTTCGCGGCGCTGTCCGGCTCCTCGGTCGCCTCGGCGCTCACCATCGGCCGGGTCTCGCTCTCCGAGATGGACCGGTTCGACTACGACAACCGGCTGTCGACCGGCGTGGTCGCGGCCGGCGGCACGCTCGGGATCCTGATCCCGCCGTCCACCGGCTTCGTGATCTACGCGCTGCTGACCCAGGAATCGATCGGCCGGCTGTTCCTGGCTGGCGTGCTCCCGGGCCTGCTGCTGCTCGGCATGTTCCTCGTCACCATTTCCATCCTGACCTGGTTCAACCCCGCCTACGGCCCGGCCGGTCCCAAGACGAGCTGGGGTGAAAAAAGCCGTGCCATGGTCGGCGCCGCGCCGATCCTGCTCGTGATCTTCCTCACCATCGGCGGCATCTACGGCGGATTCTTTTCCCCGGTCGAGGCCGCGGCGGTGGGCGCCGGGCTGGTGATCGTCTTCGGCACCCTCATGGGCAACATGTCGTTCAAGCTGTTGTGGAAGGCCTCGCGGGAGTCGGTCATCACCACCGCGACGGTGATGCTGATCCTGATTTCCGCCTACATGATCAAGACCTTCCTCGCGCTCAGCCACATCCCGCAGGCGCTTGGCGGTTATCTCGAAGCGCTGGCGATCCCGGTGGTGGGCGTGCTCGCGATCATGCTCGCGATCTATCTGATCCTCGGCTGCTTTCTCGAAGGCTTCGCGATGATGGTGCTGTCGATGCCGATCTTTTTTCCGGTGGTGCAGCAGCTCGGGATCGATCCGATCTGGTTCGGCGTGCTCGTGGTGCTCACGCTGGAAATGGGGCTGATCTCGCCGCCCGTGGGGCTCAACGTCTTCATCGTCAAGTCCGTCGCCCCCGGCGTGCCGCTGTCGCGGATTTTCCGCGGGGTCGTGCCGTTCTGGTTCGCGATGCTGATTACCCTCGTGATCCTCGTGGCCTTTCCCCAGATCTCGCTCATCTTGCCCAACACGATGATCAACTGACGCCATGAGTTCGACCGTCCTCGTCCCCGGCCTGCTGTGCGACCGTTTCGTCTGGGCGCCGGTGCTCGCGCGGATCGACGCCCATGTGGCCGATCTCACCACGCAAACGACCATCGCCGAGATGGCCCGGGACACGCTCGCCGCGCATCCCGGGCCCCTCCGGGTGGCCGGGCACTCGATGGGCGCGCGGGTGGCGATGGAGATGGCGCGGCAGGCCCCCGAGCGGGTCGAGCGGCTGGTGCTGCTCGATACCGGCATCCACCCGCTCAAACCGGGCGAGATCGAGAAACGGGCCCGTGTGATCGCACTTGCGCGAGAACAGGGGATGGCGGCGCTGGCGGAGGCCTGGCTGCCGGGGATGGTGCATGCGCCGAACCGGGACAACGGCGCGCTGATGCAGGGGCTGACCGAGATGGTGCTGCGGATGGACCCGGACCTGCACGAACGCCAGATCATGGCGCTGGTGACGCGGCCCGACGCTGCGGCCTACTTGCCCGAGATCGCCTGTCCGACGCTGCTTGTCGTCGGCAAACAGGATGCCTGGAGCCCGCCCGCCCAGCACGAGGACATGCTGGCGCTGCTCCCCGACGCGCGGCTCGAAGTGGTGGACGACGCAGGCCATTTCGCCCCCGTGGAACAGCCCGACGCCGTGGCCGCTTTGGTGTCCGGTTTCTTGGGAAACTAGGATGTTCTTCCTCATGGAGTGCCGCCACCACCCGGACCAGCACGCCGCGCGCGACCGCCACCGGCCCGCCCATCGCGACTGGGTGCGCTCGGGCGGCGACGGCCTGGCCTCAGTGCTGATCGGCTCGGCGCTCTGGGACAATGACGGGGCCGCGCTCGGCCATTGGGGCGTGCTCGAAGCGGCGACCGAGGCCGATGCCCGCGCCTTCGCGGATGGCGACCCGTTTGCCACCAGCGGCATCGTCGCCGAAACAAGGCTGACCCGGCTCGCCGATACCTTCCAGGCGGGGCGGATCGCCGAGCGGATGACGGTGGGCTCATGACCGCCCGCGCCGCATCACCCGCCGTTGCGCGCCGCGCTCCTGGCCGTGAGAAAGCGTACGAAAGCATCCACGGCCGGCGGCAGCGGCGCATCGGCGACGGTGGTGATCCCGATCGGCACCCGGGCGTCGGGCAGGTCGATCTCGACCCGGCGCAGATCCGGCCGCAGCGCGGCCAGCCCGGCGTCGGAGTAGCACAGGAGCGAAACCGCGTCGTTGTTGACGACGACCTGCTCGGCATTGGCAAAGGACAGGATCTCGCAGGATTGCACCGCGGGCAGGGCGGCCGCGCCGGCGTAGAGCCCTTCGAAATAGCGCCGCACCGGCGTGCCGTGGGGTGCGACCATCCAGTTGAGCGCGGCAAGGCTCTCCATCGTGACCGGCTGGCTGTGGCAGGGATGGCCGCGCCGGGCGATCAGCGTGTAGGTCTCGTGGTAGAGAAAGGTCTCGCAGAGCCCCGGGAGCGTCGGCGGATCGCGCAGCGTGCCGACGATCAGGTCGATCTCGCGCCGTTTGAGCGCGTCGCAGAGCGAGGCGTAGCTGCCGGGGACCGCCACCAACCGCAGGTTGGGGTGCTGCCGGCTCAGCGCCCCGAAGGTTTCCATCACCAGATCCTGCCCCGAGAACGGCAACATGCCGACCGCGACCCGGCCCGCGAGGCCGCGCGACGCGCTGTCGATCCGCTCGGGCAGCCGGTCGAGCGCCGCGGACACCCGGTTCCACAGCGCCGCGAGGGCGCGGGCGGTGTCGGTGGGGGCAAGACCGGCGCTGTGGCGGCGAAACAGGGGCGGGCCGACATAGGCGGCGAGGTCGCGCAGGGCCTGGCTGACCGCCGGCTGCCGCACGCCGAGTGTGGCCGCCGCGCCCGAGGCGCTGCCCGCCTGCAACACCGCGGCCACGGTTTCGAGATGCCGCCAGCGGGCGAAGGCACGGAACCGGACCGGATCGACCCCTTCGGTGGCCTGGGCGAACCCATCCAGGTCGTCGATGATCCGACGGCACTGGTCGAGCACGATTTCGCCCGCGCCGGTCGGTTCGGTGCCCGACCAGCCGCGCTGGAACAGGCTCGCGCCGAGCCGGTCCTCGGCGCCGCTCAGCGCCCGCGACAGGGCGGATTGGCTCGTATTCAGCTCCCGGGCGGCGTCGCGGAGCGTGCGGTGGCGCGAGAGCGCGTGGAGCGTGCGGAGCTGTTTCGCGCTGAGGCGCGCGGGCGGGCGGCGGGTCATGGTCCTGATATAAGCGAAACGGAAGCCAATATACAGATTGCGCATAAGACGGGAGGCGCCGGCTGCAGTACCCCATCGGACAAAGAACAACCGGAGGAGACCACGACCGATGTGCGCCCATAGCCTTGAAGACCGCCTGACCGCCCACGCCAACCCGGCGAAAATGCTCTACGAGAGCCAGATGGGCCGCTACGCCTTTCCGATCCCGTCGGAGTTCACCCACTGGATGGAAGAGATGCGGGCCTGGCGCGAAACTGCGGCGCTGATGGACCAGTCCTTTCACATGACCGATCTCTACCTGAAGGGGCCGGATGCGGTGAAACTGCTCTCGGACCTCGCGGTGAACAGCTTCGCGGGCTTCGGGCGGGACAAGGCCAAGCAGCTCGTCTGCGTGAGCCACGAAGGGTATCTGATCGGCGACGCCATCGTCTTCGGGCTGGAAGACGATATGGTCAACGTGGTCGGCCGCCCTGTGCTCCCGAACTGGGTGCAGTTCTTCGCCGAGACCGGCGGCTACGACGTCGAGGTGATCCGCGACCAGCGCTCTCTCGACGACCCCGACAAGCCGCGGCTCACCTACCGCTACGAGGTGCAGGGGCCGCGCGCGCTCGACATCCTGAACGCGGTGAACGAAGGCGGGCCGCTGACGACAAAGTTCTTCAACATGGGCGAGATCACCATTGCCGGCTGCAAAGCGCGCACGCTGAGCCACGGCATGGGCGGCCAGCAGGGGCTCGAGATCTGGGGGCCGGTCGCGGATGGCCCGAAAGTCAAGGCGGCGCTGATCGAGGCGGGCGCGGCGCACGGCATGCGCCAGGTCGGTGCGCGGGCCTATGCGGCGGCGGCGGCGGAATCGGGCTGGGTGCCGTCCCCGCTCCCCGCGATCTACACCGGCGACCAGATGAAACCCTATCGGGAGTGGCTGGGCGCCAATTCCTTCGAGGCGCTGTCCTCGCTCGGCGGCAGCTATGTCTCTGAGAACGTAGAGGATTACTACCTCACGCCCTGGGACCTCGACTACGGAAGGGTGGTGAAGTTCGACCACGATTTCATCGGCCGCGATGCGCTGGAAGCGATGGCGTCCGGGCCGCACCGGCGCAAGATGACCCTGGTGTGGAACCCCGACGATGTCGCCGCGATCTTCCGCGGGCTCTGTGACGCAGACGGCCTCGCGCCCAAGCACATGGAAATGCCCGCAGCGCATTACGCGGCCCATCCCTACGACCGCGTGCAGATCGGCGGTGACATGGTGGGGCTGTCGATCACGCCGGCCTATTCCCCCGGGGAGCGCGCCTGGATCAGCCTCGCGGTGCTGGAACCCGGGGCCGCCGAGGTCGGCACAGAGGTCACGGTCACCTGGGGCGAGCCGGGTGGCGGCAGCTCCAAGCCCACGGTCGAGCGCCACCGCCAGGTCGAGGTCCGCGCGACCGTCGCCCCCTGGCCGATCCATACCGCATCGCGGCAAACCTACCGCAGCCAGACCTGAGGACGAACCATGAGTGTTGTGAACATGCGCGAAGAGACCGACCCCTTGAAAGCCCTTCTCGACGGAGTGTCGATCGAGGTGATGCCGCGGACGCTTGGGAAGGTGGACGACATGACGGCGCTGATGGCGCCGGGCACGCGGGTCTACATCGCCCATATCGAGGGGACGCCGTTCGACGAGATGCTGGCGGCGGCGAAGCGGCTTTCGCGCGACGGGTTCGAGGTGATGCCGCATTTCCCGGCCCGGATCATCGCCGACAAGACCGAGCTCGAGCGCTGGATCAGGGCCTATGCCGAGGAGGCGGGGGTGACCCAGGCGCTGGTGCTGGCGGGCGGCCCGCCGAAGCCGCTGGGCGACTTCGACAGCGCGATGCAGCTGCTTGAGACCGGGCTGTTCGAAAAGCATGGCTACACCCGGCTGCATGTCGCGGGGCACCCCGAGGGCAACAAGGACATCGACCCCAAGGGCGGCACCGCCGAGGTCGACGCGGCGGTGCGCTGGAAGCAGGACTATGCCAAGGCGACGGGCACCGAGATGGCGCTGGTAACCCAGTTCGCCTTCGACGCGGCGCCGGTGATTGCCTGGGCCGAGCGGCTGGCGGCAGACGGGATCACCCTGCCGATCCATGCCGGGATCGCGGGGCCTGCGAAGCTGCAGACGCTGATCAAGTTCGCCATCGCCTGCGGGGTGGGGCCGTCGCTCGGCGTGCTGCAGAAACGCGCAAAGGACCTCTCGAAGCTGCTGCGCCCGATGGAGCCGACCGATGTGGCGACGGCGCTGGCCACCTACAAGGCAGCGCATCCCGAGAGCCTGATCGAGCGGCTCCACATCTTCCCGCTCGGCGGCATCCGGACTTCGGCCGAATGGGTCGAGGCGAAGCGCGGCTGAGCCGGGGCCGGGC
>JAGRMP010000301.1 GCA_020441225.1 Maritimibacter sp.
TCGCCTCGGTGCTCTACGTGCCGCGTCTGGGCTCGGCCTCCAACACCACCGGGCTCCTGTGGGAGCTCGAAACCATCGCCAGCGTCATCATCGGCGGCACGCTGCTCAAGGGCGGTTTCGGCCGGGTCTGGGGCACGGTCATCGGCGTGCTGATCCTCGGCCTCATCGACAACATCCTGAACCTGACCGACCTGGTGAGCCCGTATCTCAACGGCGCGATCCAGGGGGTCATCATCATTCTGGCGGTCGTGTTGCAGCGCGCCAGGAAATCTACCCGGTGACTGAGGAGACACCGGTCAACCAAGGAGGAAACGCAATGAATTTGAAACATCGTTTTGCCGCCACGGCCCTGGCGCTCGTGCTGGCCGCTCCGGCCTTCGCCCAGGACACCACCGTGATCGGCGTGTCGATCCCGGCGGCGACCCACGGCTGGACCGGCGGGCTCAACTTCCACACCGAGCAGACCATCGCCCGGCTGGAAGCGACCTATCCCGAGCTCGACTTCGTGCTCGCCACCGCCTCCGACCCGGCCAAGCAGGTCAACGACATCGAAGACATGGTCGCGACCCGCGACATCGACGCGCTGGTGGTGCTGCCGTTCGAAAGCGAACCGCTGACCGCGCCGGTGAAGCGCGTGGCCGAAAGCGGCACCTGGGTCACGGTGATCGACCGGGGCCTCTCGGAAGAAGGCATCGAAGATCTCTACGTCGCCGGCGACAACCCCGGCTTTGGCCGGGTCTCGGGCGAGTTCTTCGTCCAGCAGATGCCCGAAGGCGGCAAGATCGTCGTGCTGCGCGGCATCCCGACCACCATCGACAACGAACGTGTCGAGGGCTTCCAGGCGGCGATCGAAGGCTCGGGGATCGAGATCCTGGGCATGGAGCACGGCAACTGGAACCGCGACGATTCGTTCAAGGTGATGCAGGACTTCCTGTCGAAATACCCGGAAATCGACGCGGTCTGGGCGTCTGACGACGACATGGCCGTCGGCGTGCTCGCCGCGATCAAGGAAGCGGGCCGGATGGACGAGATGTGGGTGCTCGGCGGCGCCGGCATGAAGGAGATGATCGCGCGGGTGCGCGACGGCGACGAATACGTGCCCGCCGACGTGACCTATCCGCCGTCGATGGCGGCGACCGCGCTCGAGATGACGGCGCTCAACTTCGTGTCCAACGCGCCGGTTTCGGGCCGGTTCGTGATCGGTTCGGTCCTGATCACCCAGGACAATGCCGAAAAGTTCTACTATCCCGACAGCCCGTTCTGAGACGGACCCGCGCGCCGTTTGGGCGCGTAAACAGCAACGCCCGGCCCCGTGCCGGGCGTTGTCACGTTCGGTTGCCTCAGACGGGGTCGACCCAGCCGCCCGGGGGGGCGAAACCTTGCATCTCGTCTTCCGGCCCCCATGTCCCGGGGGCGTAGACGCCGGGCATGTCCTCCAGGCCCAGCACCGGCTCGACGATCCGCCAGGCAAGCTCGGCGGCGTCTTCGCGGGTGAACAGCTCGCGCCGCCCGGCCATGGCGTCGCCGATCAGTCGTTCATAGGGCAACATGTCGCCGTGGCCGTCATCGACCGCGGCAAGCTCCACCGCCTCGCCCGCCATCTCCTCGCCCGGCGCCTTGCGCCGCGCGCCGAGGCCGATCGCGACGTCGGGGCCGAGCCGGAAGCGGACATAGTTCGGCCCGTGCGCCCCGGCACCGTCGAACACGTCGAGCGGCGGGCGGCGAAAGCGCACGATGACCTCGGTGGCGTGGACCGGCAGCTCCTTGCCGGCACGGATGTAGAAGGGCACGCCGGACCAACGCCAGGTCTCGACCGCGAACCGTACGGCAGCGAAGGTTTCGACCTTGGAGTCGGGCGCGACCCCGGGTTCGGCGCGGTAGCCCTCGAACTGGCCGCGGCGCAGATCGTGGCGTCCGAGCGGCTTGATCGCTTTCAGCACCTGCACCTTTTCGTCGATCAGGTCGCTCGCCGAACCGCTGACGGGGGGTTCCATCGCCAACAGCAGGAGCACGTTGACCAGGTGGTTCTGGATCACGTCGCGCAGGCAGCCGACTTCCTCGTAGAACCGTCCGCGCCCGGCGACGCCGAAATCCTCGGCCATGGTGATCTGCACGCTTTCGATGTGATTGCGGTTCCAGACCGGTTCG
>JAGRMP010000302.1 GCA_020441225.1 Maritimibacter sp.
ACTACCGCTCGGTGATGCCCACGAACCTCTACGGGCCCGGCGACAACTTTCACCCCGAAAACAGCCATGTGCTGCCCGCGCTCATCCGCCGGTTCCACGAGGCGGCGCAGGACGGGCGCGAGGAGGTCGTGGTCTGGGGCACGGGGACACCGATGCGCGAGTTCCTGCATGTCGATGACATGGCCGAGGCCTCTCTGTTCGTGCTCGACCTCGACCGCGCGGCCTACGAGGCGGAGACCGAACCGATGCTGTCCCATATCAACGTGGGCACCGGGTCCGACGTCACCATTCGCGCGCTTGCCGAGACGATCGCCCGGGTGACCGGCTATGCAGGCCGGATCACTTTCGACAGTTCGAAACCTGACGGCACGCCGCGCAAGCTGATGGATGTCAGCCGGCTCGCCCGGATGGGGTGGCAGGCGCGCGTGGGCCTCGAAGAGGGGATCCGCGAAACCTACGACTGGTTTCTCGATCAGGGCCTGGACAGGTTGCGGCAGGTCTGACCTGGGGGGCACGGACGACGGCCCGCGCGACGGCGCGTCGCACGGGCCTGGCGTCGGTCGTTCCGGGGGCATTGCGAGCGCGCACCGGCGCGGCGTTCGAGATATCGGTCCGGGCGGGGCGTTGTGCGAGGGCTCCGACGTCGCGGCCCGGGATCACACCGGCAGGAACGACCCTTCGTTGTGCGAAACGATCTGGTACTTTGCCGTCCCGTCCTTGTCGGCCTCGACCTGGAGAAATTTGTCCGCATCAACCGAGAAGGTGAAGGTCGCGGTGCCGAGCGAGCCGGTTGAGCGGCCGAGGCTTACGGCTTCGAACTGATCGTTGGCGACGCCGAACCGGATCATGAACAGTTCGGTCACGGTCCCGTTGACCCCAACCGCGTTCTCGTAATGCGTGCACAGCACGATTGCCGCGCCGCCGAGTTGCGAGTTTACACGGAGTTGCTTGTTGAGCCCCTGCGGCGTCGTCGGCAAACCGGTCTGGAACACGTGGTCGTGGATGCGCAGCGCGGTCGACAGGGTCTTGTCACCGTACATGTAGCTGCAGCGGTAGAGATCGATGTTGCCGCCGTCGAAGGAACAGGGATTGTTCGGGGTGATGCAGGCGTGGAACGTGGCATTGAACCCGGAGGTGAACGTGAACGAACTTCCGAAACCGCCAGAGACGAACTTGCAGGAATAAAACCCAGCGGCGCCGGAGCGATTGACGGCGTTCACGTGGTCGCCGGTATTGGCCTCGAAATAGACCCCGAAAAATCCTGCTGTCGGATATCCGACATAGCCCGCGTTCGCCGTCAGCACGACAGCATCACCCGCGCAGCCTTCGATCACGCCGCCATGCACGAAGACGTCGCCGCTTTCGGCGCGGATCGCGATGCCGTTGCCGGAAATATTTGTGAAATTGCAGCTGTTGAAATTGAAAGCGTAGGACCAGTAGGGCTTGTCGCTGTTCGACTGCTTCAGCTCCACGGCGGATTCGTTGACCGTGAGCGAGGTGAAGGTGCAGCTGTTGAAATTGACGTTGAACCCCCGATAGTTGAGGACCGCATGGTCGGCCGTGAAGGCATCGAACACGCAGCTTGAGATCTCGGTGTCGTTCTGGGAATAGAGATAGGTCGGGTCGGTCGTAAGCGCGTCCGGCAGGCCGTTCTGGATGATGCACAGCGGCTCGGCGCCGGCCGTGGTGAAGTAGATCCCGTTGAACACGATTTTCCCGCGCGGGAAGAAGCCTGCGGAGGGGATGCCGTTGAGGACGAAACCGGCCCCGGTGTGTCCGATCAGCACCCTCGGAAAACCGTCGCCTTCCAGCCGCATGTTGCGCGAGATCGAAACCGGGTCGGTCAACAGGTAGTTGCCTGACGGGATCACGAGCTGCGGCCAATCCGTGTCGCTGGTGTAAAGCGCGGCGATGGCATCGACCGCGGTCTGGAACGCCGGCGCGTCATTGGCGACCCCGTCGCCGAGGGCCCCGAACGCCCTTACGTTCAGCTTGCCGAAAATGGGGCGCACGTAGAGTTTGACCCCACCTGCGGTCGTCAGGTGATGATCTGTCGCCGCGGACTCGGCGACTTCGTAGATGAACCCTTCGGTAAGGGTCCGGATCGTTCGACCGGCGACGATGCTGCTGATCTCGCCTGTCGCGTAGGTCAGGGTGCTGTCGACCTGCAGTTCGGTGATGTTCGGGCGGTAGATACCGTTCGGATTCAGCCCGAGTGCGATCTCGGCTGTGTTGCCCTGGATGGCGCGGGTCATGCTGTCGAGCTGGTCTTCGAGTTCGCTCGCCGTGGAGCCGAGCCCCTGCCAGGCCTGGTCGACCGTGATCGCCCGCTGCACCGTCAGCGTTTCGCCGTCATGGGCGGTCGCGGCCGCAGGCGTCAGAAAGACCGTCCCCGACGTGGTCGGCCCTTCGGGGACCACCGAGAAATCCGCCGGAGCCGCGGCGACCGCGATCCCGTCACCGTCCGTGTAATACACTTCGATTTCACTGGAGGCGGTGTATTCGAAGGGAGCGTCATACGGGCCGATGCCGGAAATCGTGTAGGTCGGTGCGGGGGTGTAGGCGCTGGTGGTCATGTGGCGGGCCTCGTGGCTGTAAGAATTGATCTCCGGCTTGCCCGGACGGGCAGGCGCGAAAGCTGGATGGGCGGCAGGTCGGCGCACGGGCTCATCTGTCCCGCGACTGGTCAGGCTGAACGACGCTTTTCCAGCGCATATTGCCGAGCAAATCCGAAGCAACGATGGTTGCGGCGCGCGCTGGGTTAACCATTGGGCCCGGCCTGGGCCCGCGCCCGTGCAAATCGGGCCGCCGGGCGTCAAGTCAGGTTCGGGTTGCGCAGGTGCGCCGGGTCGCCCTATTGGTTGGCCATGGTGGACGACCCTCACGTTCCGGCCGGCGCACTTGCAGCCTGTGCCTCGGCGCCCCACCGAGCGGTTCTGGGGCTTGTCCGCGGCGCCATGGGGCGACCGGTCGGTCGGGCGCTCGCCCGCGACCTTGGCGAGAGCGATCCGCAGGACATCGTGCGGATTGCGACGTTCAACTACGTGCATGTCGTCGTCGCTGCCGGTTTCGAGAGCGCACCGGATCTGGTCGATGCCGTGCCGGACGACCTCGTGATCTACTTTCGCGAGATGCAGGCGGCGAACCTGCGGCGCAACGCGGCCATCCGCGCGCAGATGCGTGAGGTCGGCGCGGTGCTCGCGGCCGAAGGTGTTTGTGGCGTCGTGCTGAAAGGCGGGGCCGAACTGCTCGACCCGGTGTTCCCGAACCCGGCTTTCCGGTTTCTGAGCGATCTCGACATTCTCCTGCCGGAACCGGACATCGCGAGGATCTTTGCGCGCCTGCGCCGCGATGGGGCCTTCGTGGCCGAGGGGTCCGACATCTCCGAGATTGACAGCCGGGCACATCACCATTTGCCGCCTCTCGGAGGCCCCGGCTGGCCCGTGCCGCTCGAATTGCACCGGTGGCTGGGACAAGGGGCGTACCGCGATCTTCTCGACCCCGGCACGGTTGCTGCCACGGCGCAGCCGTCGGCGAGTGCCGGACTTTTCGTGCCGTCCTCGGCCTATCGCCTCGCGCATCTCGTGCAGCATGCCCAACTCCAGCCGCCCAGGTTTCGCGACAGAGACTTCTCGCTCAGGGACACGGTGGAAATGGAGGTGATGCGCCGCAAGTTCGCGCCCCAGGATGTCGCGACCGCGCGCCGGCTGCTAGACGCCGAAGGCCGCGCCGCCTGGGATGCGCTCGAGGCGACCTGCACGCTGCTGTTTGATGGCTCCGAAGCGGTCGCGGATCTGTCCCCCGAAGCGCGGGGCTGGGGCGAACGGGCGATCGCGGGGTTCGGGCGGCCCGGTCAGCGCCGGGCCGGGATGCTCGGCCGTTGGGCGGGGTGGTATGCAAAGGAGCTGCTGAGCAATCCTGAACGGCGGCGGCACTATCTGTCGCAGCTCAGAAAACCGGGCAGCCTGCGCCGCCTGTTGTTCGAACAACGGGACCGCTGGCGACGCACCCGTTGACCGGCGCATCCGGGTCGGCGGGAATACGCGCGGCGCGGCTCCGGGGGGCGATCACCTTTCGGCGTCAAGGCGGAGCCCCCGGCGCGTCCCGGCGTCTTGCCGCCCCGGCCCGGGCGCGGTCACGGCTCTTTGCCATGAATGTACCGTCGGAAGGCCGTCCTGTAGGTGTTTGCTTCCACGAGTTTTCTGAGGATCCGGCGTCTGGGTTCGCCGCCCGCGCGCAGGCTGCCGATGGTGTAGTTGAGATGGTTCGCGGCCGATCCCATCTGCCGGAGGACGCGGCTGTCGCGCTCCATCTGCCGGATCCAACGGGCCGCGTCGAGGCGCGTGAAGAGGCCCGGGGCGGCGAACGGGGGGGGCATGCCGGTGAAGCGTTCCAGGCAAGCATTGGTGATCTCGAGCGCGGCTGTCCATCCGACGGCGGAAAGATGGTCCTGGATCCAGGACCAGTCGATCTCCGCGCCATGGGACCTGTCGAGGAAGCGTATGTCGAGCATATCGCGCATCTGCAGCGTCGGGACCAGATAGGTGCCGTTTCCGGCGGGGCCATGCATCATCGCGGTCAGCACCCGGTCCGTCGGCGACAGGATCTTTGCACGCCCCATGCCGATCCCGACGGTCTGTGCCCGCTCCCGCAGCATCTCGGGCGGCGCAACGCGCGCATCGGTCCCTGCATAGAGTGCATGGTGGAGTTCGACCGCGGCCGGACCACCGGCACCGATCACCGGCATCATGTGCTTGTGCCGCGCGTTGACCTCCGGGTGACCGCGGTCCTGCGGCCCGATCCCGGCGAGGTCTTCGAGTGCCGAGAACGCGGGGTCCATCTCGTCGGGTGCCACCAGCAGGTCGATATCCGAGACGAGGCGGGAACCGGAGGTCGGCCAGAGCCCCGTCGCGAGATGGGACATGCCTTTCAATATGATCGGCTCGATCCCGGCGGCGTTCAGGCGCACCACGACACGTTCCAGCTGGACGAGGAGCGCGCCATTGCGATCGGTGTTGAGCGCATGCGCGACCGCGAACCCTTCCAGTTCAGCGCGAAAACGAATGCGAGTGTCTTCGTCCAGTGCCGGCCAAACGGCCGTCGCGAGCAGGTTGCTCCAGCCGAGCAATCGCGGATCGCCCCAGTCCAGGGGCGCCTCACCGCGTCCCGCGATCAGGTGCCCCAGACCATAGACGGCATCGAGATACTGGCCTCTCACCGAGCGTAATCCTTGGTTGCTGTGCGCGATCTGAACAGACGACGACCTTTCTAGTGAGCTGCGCGCCGGGGGTCCATCGGGTGGCGGCATTCTTCGACGAAATGCGCAAGCCGGATGTCTTGCCGCGGTCCGGGTGGTTCGTGCTTCGGAACGGGTGCCGGGGTAGCGGCGACCGCGCTGTCGGCGTGTCCGCTCACCCGAACCGGTGTCCTCTTGCACCAGCGTCCGGCCCCAGGGGTCCGCCCGGGATGGGCCGGCGGCCGATTGATGCAGGCGACGCGGTCCCGGTCTGAGTGCCCGAGCTTCGGCCCGGGCTGGCAGAACGTTTCCGACGGGTTCCAGAAGGCGGCGGGTGTTGAACCCGTCGACCCGGTCGATGCCAATGCCGCTGCGGGACCCGGCCGTTCCGCTCGCCATCCAATCAACTGGCGCCGCGCACCGGTATCGCGCGCCAGGAAAGCACTTGCATCCCGGCGTCATGCCGCGAGACTGAGTGCGGAGAGAAAAGGTCGATTTCGATGGTGCATGTTCCCGGCCAAGCCTGGTTTCTGGCTCAGCTCAAGCCAAACGCCGCACAGATCGCGGAGACCAACCTGAAGCGGCAGGGTTTCCAGACCTTCTTGCCCAAAGAAGAGGGAACCCGGAAGATCCGCGGGAAGTTCGTGGCCGTAGAGCGTCCGCTGTTCCCAGGCTACATTTTCGTGGCTTTTGACGTTGCGAGCGGCGGTTGGCGGGCGATCAATTCGACATCGGGGATCACCCGATTGGTGAGTTTCGGGATGGACCCGGCGCCGGTGCCGCATGAACTGGTCTCGCAGCTGCTGCTTCGATGCGATCAATCCGGAAAGCTCATGCCCGCCAAACTGCTGAAACCCGGAGACCAGGTGCGGGTCACGCGTGGTCCGTTCACGGAAATCGTTGCCGAGATCGAGAGCCTTGCGCCAGACCGGCGGGTCTGGGTTCTGCTCGAGATCATGGGTGGGCAGGCCCGGGTCGCGCTCGGAGCCGATCAGGTTCGCGCGATCTAGCCTCGGCCGGGTTGCAAAGGGACAGGACGTTCCGGCCGGCCCGAACCGGGGAAATGAACCGCCGAACCATCGTGCCGGCGCAGGATTTCGCAGGGAGACGGCGATGTGCCGACGCCAAGGACCGTCAGCTCCACCTCGGAAGCGGGGGTGCGCCTTGCGGGATTGCCAGGGTTACCGAACCTTCCCGGAAATCGGTGAAGCGCTGTTTCCAGGTGCGACCGGGCCAGATCAGCTCGACCGTACCCTCGTCGGGGCGATAGGCCGCGGTGTAGAGCGTGCCGAATCCGTCGCGGAAATTCGTTGAGTAGAGCGGTGGCAGCAGGAAGGTGCCGACGAATTTCTCTTCGGCCATCGGGTGAAGGGTAAGCTGCTGAAGCAGGAAGCGTTCGCGTTCGACCGTCGCGGTGAACCGCGCATGGCGGGCCCATTCGACCCGCTCCTGATGATTTGTTGCGACGGGCGCGTTGGTCGTGACCGCCGGGCGATCGGGCGCCAGAAAGGCAGTCAGGTAGGTGCGGTCGGCGTCGAGGACGGTGACGTTGTAGCTCATATGGCTGGGCACACGCTTGAGCACCTCGCCGGCTTCCGCGGCGGTCTCACAGGTTTGCAGGATGTAGCGCAGGATGAGAGGGACACCGAAGCCCTCACCGACAGCGCGCCGACCGCCAAAGGTGAGCGACACCGCGAGCCCCGCGTCGTTGATGCCGTCGACCAGGCCGAAGAGCCCGTCGGTGAGCCCCATCACGCTGCGTCCCTGCCAGCGGGTCTTGAGCAGCACCGCATCGAAAGCACGTGGATCGTAGTCGTAATTTCGTACCAGGAGCGGCTTGTCTCCCGACCAGACCGCCTGACTGCAGCCGGAGAGGTAGGGCGGAGGGCTGTAGAAGCTCAGAAACCGCGCCTCCATGTCGCCGCCGCCGGCGATCCCGGTCAGCTCTTCCCACAGCGGCGCGATTTCGGGCATGTGGGCGCGGATCGCGCGGCGGCATTCGAGGAAGGTCGGCCGCGCCGACAGCCCCTCGCTGGCCCACCAGGTGCCGTAGGCCGGCCAGTACTGAGCAAACAGCCCGGCCCATTTGGGGCCCGGGTCATCCTCGGAAATGGCGCGGAAGTGGAGCTTCATGGGCCATCCATCGAGCAAAACAGCGCCGGCTGCAAGGGGGGTGTGCGAGGGGTGTGCGAGCTCGCACACCCTGTCAAGTATTTGTAATATATGACGGTATCGCTAACAAATTCCGCGCGCGTTTTGCCCGTGCGCGGAGCGAAAAGCCCAAGGCGGCGCGGGGCCGTCGCCGTGCGCCGTCCGGCGCCGTCCTGTCCTCTCCGTCCCGCGGCCATGGCCTGCGGCCTACATGATCTTGAACGCCGGTTCCTCCATCACGTGGGCGGAGGGCAGGGGCCGGGCGTAATAGGCCGACTTGATCCCGGCGATCCATTGTTTCGACTTCTCCGTGAGCGCGAAATTCTTGGTCATCGACCGGCCGCGGGTGACCAGGATGCCGAGGTCGGCGCCCTCGTAGCGGTAGTCGCCGACGTTGGAGATCCGCAGGAAGAAGGCTTCATCCTCGCTCTCGACCGCACGACGGTGATAGTCGAACCGGTCATACACCACCTTTCCGTCGGGCATCATCCTGTAGATCCCCGATTGCGGCGCATGGGTGATGATGTCGACGTTGTCCTCGGTGTGCTTGATGACCATCTGGCTCCAGCTGTCGATCATGTCGGGATCGGCCCAACGCGCGTTCAGCTCCTCGATGTCGAGGCTGAAGTCCTTTTTCGAGAATTCGAGCAGGTGGAACAGGAACAGGGGCGCATCGGCATGGGCGAAGGCGGCGTGGTTGGTCATCGAACTGGCGCCGGTGATGCGCGGGTTGAGCTCGCCCAACCAGATCTCGCCGGTTTTCTTGTCGATCAGGAAATCGAGCTCGAAATAGCCGCGATACCCTTCCTTGCGGAGCTGTTCGCCGAATTTGAAGGTCAGTTCGCGGGCCTGTTGGCGGGACTTGGGCGGGAAGGCGGTCGAGAAGATCTCGTTGCCGCACCAGCCGCCGCGGTAGGGTGTGAGCTCCTTGAAGCCGACAAGTTCGGTCATCAACGGGCCGACGATGGTGCCTTCCGATGTGGCGCAGGCCTCGATCGCCGAGC
>JAGRMP010000303.1:0-212 GCA_020441225.1 Maritimibacter sp.
GGCACCTTCTGGCGGGTGATCTCCGAACATGGCGTGAAAAGCTTCTTCACCGCGCCCACCGCCTTCCGCGCCGTGAAACGCGAGGACCCGACCGGCGAGTTCGTGAAGAAATACGACCTGTCCGGCCTGCGCGCGGTGTTCCTCGCCGGCGAACGCGCCGACCCCGACACCATCGTCTGGGCGCAGCAGCAGCTCAAGGTGCCGGTGATCGA
>JAGRMP010000303.1:225-7723 GCA_020441225.1 Maritimibacter sp.
TGGTGGCAGACCGAGACCGGCTACGCCATCGCCGCCAACCCGCTCGGGATCGAGGAGTTGCCCGTCAAGCTCGGCTCGCCCTCGGTGCCGATGCCCGGCTACGACGTGCAGATCCTTGACGAGGGCGGCCACGAGGTCGAACCCGGCACGCTCGGCGCCATCGCGATCAAGCTGCCGCTGCCGCCCGGCACCCTGCCGACGCTGTGGAACGCCGAGGAAAGGTTCAAGAAATCCTACCTGCGCGCCTATCCCGGCTATTACGAGACCGGCGACGCGGGTTACAAGGACGAGGACGGTTACGTCTACATCATGGCGCGCACCGATGACGTCATCAACGTCGCGGGTCACCGGTTATCGACCGGCGGGATGGAAGAGGTGCTCGCCTCGCATCCGGACGTGGCAGAATGCGCGGTGATCGGTGTGACCGACCAGCTCAAGGGCCAGCTGCCGCTCGGTTTCCTCTGCCTCAACGCGGGCAGCACCCGCGACCACAAGGAAGTGGTGGCGGAATGCGTGAAGCTGGTGCGCGACCAGATCGGCCCGGTCGCCGCGTTCAAGGCGGCGGTGGTGGTCGACCGGTTGCCCAAAACCCGCTCGGGCAAGATCCTGCGCGGCACCATGGTCTCGATCGCCGACGGCAAGGAGTTCAAGATGCCGGCCACGATCGACGATCCGGCGATCCTCGACGAGATCCGCGCCGCGCTTGAGACCCTCGGCTACGCCGGAAGCTGACGCACGGATCGGTCGGAAATGTAACGGCGTTCCGCGATGACCGGAGCGCCGTTAATCTTTTGGTAACCAGATTTTTCGTTCATAGACAGTAGCTTGAGACGAACTTTCGAATCCAGAAATCCGGATTTCTGGATTTCGTCCGGCCTCGCGGCCGACCCTTCCCGTCAACGCCCGTAACGCCCCCGTCCGCCCACGCGCCGCCGTCGCACCGATCCCGAGGTTCACTGCGCCCCATTGTCGCTCCGGTCTCGCGGTGGGACACCGCGATCCCCATATGGGCAAGGTCAACACGGAAGGAGATCGATATGGCTCTGGACAAGACCGACACCAAGAAAACCGAAAAACCGACCTTCACCGAAGAGGTCGAGGTTTCCAGCGACAAGCTCATGAACAAGGTCAAGGCGCTCGCAAACGAGGCCTCCGTGCGCCGCGTACGCATCAAGGAGCCCGATGGCGACATCGCGGTCGATATTCCCCTGACGGTCGGCGCGCTGGCCGGCGGCGCGGCCGTCATTGCCGCTCCCGCCCTCGCGCTGATCGGCGTCGCGATTGCGTTCTTCAGCAAGGTGACACTCGAGGTCGTCCGCGAGGTCGACCCCGAAGACGCCGAGAAAACCGCCTGAACCAGGCCGCTGCGTCCGCCTCGGCGCCAGCCGCCCACCCCGCGGCCCCGGGAGGGTTGCCGCAACGGGCGCCGCCGTCGATGTGATCGCCGGCCCCGTGCGTCCCTGGGCACCGGGGGCACTGTGGTCGCCATGGAAACCAATTGTTTTCACCGCCGCACACGGGGTGAGGGGGGTAGATTCTTTGCGCTGAAATTGAGATGTTAGGTTCGTCTCAACGCATGCGTGAAAGACTGCGCTTCACGGGGCGATCGAGAGGTGTCGACGCGATGCGGGAAATCAGAGAGTCACGGGAGAATCTCCTGGCCGGCGAGGTCGCCCGGCCGGGTCGGCCAGTGGCGCTGCTGATCGACGACGGCCACGATGACTGGGTGCTCCCCGACGAGCCCTTTACCGCCGCGGGCTGTCGGCCGGTCCGCTCGGCCGGCCTGCGCGAAGCGAGAGCGAGTTGCGCGAACGCCACGCCGGACCTCGTTTTCATACCGCTCACCCTTGGCGGCAAGCAGGTAAACGCACAGCTCGCCGAGTGCCTGTCGCTCGACCCCGCACCGGTGATCGTGGTGGTCGCCACCAACGACCAGATCAACGCCGCCGCCGAGGCCATGCGCCTGGGCGCCTACGACTGCCTGTTCAAACCGTTCTCGCCCGGCCGGCTGACCCGCACCATCGAAGCGGCGGTCAAGAAGATCAAACATGCGCCGCAGCCCGACAAGCGCACGACGCGCACCAGTCGCCCCGCCGGCCTCGTCACCCGGCCCGCCCGCGCCGAGGCGACCGCGCACCCGCCGCAGGAACCCGCCCCGCCCCTGTCGCCGCAGACGGTTGACGGTCTGAACCTTTCGCGCCGCGGTTTCGTGGCCTCCGCCGCCGCCACCCGCAAGGCGCTGGACCGGGCCGTGAGCATTGCGGCATCGGATGCGGCGGTACTGATTTCCGGCGAAATCGGCACCGGTAAATCGACCTTCGCCGGCATCGTCCACGATGCCTCGCCGCGCGCTGGCGGCCCGATGGTGACCGTCAGTTGCGCGACCCTCACGGTGCGCGATTTCGACAACCAGGTCTTTGGCCCGCAGGGTGCGCTCGCGCGGGCCGCGGGCGGCACGCTGTATCTCGACGAAATCGCAGACCTCTCCGGCGCGGTCCAGTCCAGGTTGGCGCGGATCATCGAAAGCACGCCGCCGGC
Organism: Maritimibacter sp.; assembly: GCA_020441225.1. Next base: position 2,764 of record JAGRMP010000303.1, read on the forward strand.
CCGGGACGGCCCGGGACCGCGTTTCGTCGGCTCGACCGTCCATGCGCCCAACGCCGCACTGCAAAACGGGCTGATCCGGCCGGAACTGTTCTACCGCCTTCACGTCGCGCCGCTGGCCTTGCCGCCACTGCGCGACCGCGAAGGCGATGCGGCGCTCATCGCCCAGGTCCGGCTGGCTCAGTTCTCCGAAGTCGAGGGGCGCGGCTTCACGGGGTTTTCCCAAACCGCCTTGGCAAGGATTTCCGACTATGCCTGGCCGGGAAATCTGCGCGAACTCATCAATGTGATCCAGACCATCGTGCTGATGAACCAGGGCCCGCTCGTCACCGCCGAACTGCTGCCGCCCGAGGTTCGGGCCGGGTCCAGGTTCGCAAGGACCGCCTCTGCCGAACCCTCGACAGGCTCTGCCGCATCGGCCGGGGCCGCGCCCGGACGGCCGGACGAATTTGTCGGCAAGACGCTCGCCGAGATCGAGCGCATGGTCATCGAAGCAACGATCCTGGCCGAAGACGGGTCGGTGCCGCGCGCTGCGAAGGTGCTCGACGTGTCGCCGTCCACGCTCTATCGCAAGCGGGACGCCTGGGCGAAGACGCTGCGCGACAAGCTCTGACCGCCGCACCGCCGGGCCGCATCCGCGCAAAGCGACCTCATCCGCACATCCGCCGGACCGGGCCCGGGGAGACTGCTCCGACCGTCTCCCGACGGCGGCCCAGCCGTTGCAAGCCGCGGCCGGAACGTTCGGACAGCGGTCAGCTTTCCGCCGACATTTCGCTCCAGCCTGCCCCCTGCTGCGCCGCCAGGGCCTGTGACGCCCCGGCCTTGAGACCGGCGTACAGATCGAGAAACTGCGCCAGCGACCGCCGGCTATCTCCGGTCGCGGCCAGGAGCCGGAGCCCGAAGCTGCCGCCTTCCTGTTGCGACACCGAGCCGAAGAGGCTCAGGCTGACGATGGTGACGGTGAGGAAATCGCGGATCATCTTGTCTCTCGGGGCTCTGTCCTGGTTGGCGCTCCGCCTGTCGTTCAGCAAGCGTGTCGTCGCCGTGTTGCCCCGCGAGTGGAAAGCCCAGAGCGGTTTGTGCGCGGCGTGCGAAAACCCGTCCACCGCCTCAACCCGGCTCCGTCCGGACCGCGCCGGACGTGAGCTCCCCGTGCCTGCCGCCCCCCGACGAAAACCTCCGCGCTACCAGCCGCCGGTGAACACGAGCGCCGCACCCCGCCGCCCCGACTGGGCCACGTCGACCGACGTGCCCTCGCCGAACTGAAACACACCCAGCCGGTTGCCGCGCCCGGTCTGGGTCACCGTCGCGCTGTGGCCATCGCCCTGCTGCGCGACCACCGCGCGGTTTCCCCTGCCGGTCTGGGCGACGGCGGCGGCATTGCCCTCGCCTTTCTGGATCACCTGGGCTGCGGCGCTGCCCGCCGCATAGAAGCGCAGGAACTGCGAGATTGCGCGCCGCTCCTCGCCGTTCCGGGCGGTGATGGTCACCCCGAAACTGCCCCCAGCCTCGGCCGGAACGGCCGCCAGCAACGCCGCGGCCACCAGCCCCGATTTCAAGATCCCTTTGAACATGCTCGGTTTCATTTTCCCCTCCAATGTCTGGCGTTCCGGTCCGGGCTTCCCGGTCACGCCGACGGCCCGGTGGTTTCAAATCCGTCGTTTCAAATCGCGCCCGGCGTACCCGGGCAGGTGTAGCTGGTACCCTCCACGGTCACCGTAAGCGCGGTTTCGTAGCCCGAGGCCGGGCCGGTTACCGTCGCCTCGCCGAGCAGAGTCTGCCCGCCCGGGCCGGGGTCGATGCTGCCGCCCTGGTCGATCTCGGTACCCCCGCCAGACAGCGCGAAGCTGTAACTGCCGGGCTGGCCCGGCGCGAGCCGGACCCAGGGCCGGAAGGTGATGAGCCCGAAATGGCTGACGGTGGCGATGCCGCAATCCACGCTCGCGGCCAGGTCGGCACTGCCGTCCACCGCGCCGGTTTCGGTCGCGAGGATCGGCGCCGCGCAGGCGCTCGCAACGATCAGCGCGCCTGCCGCGAGGAACCGAAGCGTCGGCCCGTCGGTCTTTCTGGTCTGTCGTCTGGTCATGTCTCTTGTCCTTCCCTGAAATTCTGCCCTTGCCTCCGGCAGCGGCCCCGCTGGCCTGCGGCTCCGCCGCGGTCGGGCGGCGCCCCGCGCCGCCCCCGCCGGGTCAGTCCTGCACGATCACCGCAACGTTGCCGCTGCCACGCTGCACGGTGTGCGACGTGTTGCCGTTCCCGGCCTGGATCACCGCCAGCGCGTTGCAGGTGCCCGCCTGGTCGACGCTCGCCGTGTTGCGCCGGCCGGTCTGGGCGACGCCGAGAATGTTGCACCGTCCCGATTGGGTGGTGACCACGTCGTTGCGGCGCCCGCCCTGGGTCACGACGGTCTGGTTGCGCCGCCCGTCCTGGGTCATGATCGACGTGTTGGCCCAGCCGCGCTGGGTCACCGTCAGCCGGTTCCACTGGCCCGACTGCGCGCCGCCGATCGCGAGGCCGTCGCCGTACTGGGTGATCCGGATCCGGTTGTTGTCGGCGCTGCCCGGTGCGGCCATGGCCACGAGCAGGCCGGCGAGCGTGGCGGATTTCACGATGCTGATGAAGGTCATGTTGTCGTCCTCGGTGTTGGGTTTCGTTGTCCGTTGCCGCCCTCTCCACACCCGGGGTTCCCCGGGCGCCTCGACCCGGTGCACAACGGCTCCGGAAGCGACAAACCAACCCTGGCCGGGGACCCGAACGACAGGCAATAACACCCCGGCGCTATCGCCTGACGGCGGCAGCGTTATCCGATAACAGGGACCGGAAACTCAGTTTTTCTTCGTGTTATCCGAGGATTGCGATACGTCCGGGTCAGACGAACTGTTCGCGGATCAGCCGTTCTTCCAACCCGTGACCTGGGTCGAACAACACCCGATGGGCGATGTCGGCGGCGGTTTCGACCTCGACTGCCAGCACCTGTCCGGAGGGCCGACCGTCCGCATCCGCCATGACCGGGCGTTTTTCCGGCTCCAGCACCTCGATGCGCACATGCGCCCGCTTGGGCAGGAGCGCGCCGCGCCAGCGCCGGGGGCGGTAGGCGGCGATCGCGGTGACCGCGAGCACGTCCGACCCGATCGGCAGGATGGGCCCGTGCGCCGAGTAGTTGTAGGCGGTCGATCCGGCCGGTGTGGCCACCAGCGCGCCGTCGCAGATCAGCTCCGCCATCCTGAGCTTGCCGTCGACGGTGATCGAAAGCTTCGCCGCCTGCGACCCCGCCCGAAGCAGCGCCACCTCGTTGATCGCCAGCGCCTCGCGGACCTCGCCATCGACGCAGTCCGCCCGCATCCGAAGCGGGTTCAGCACCGCAAGCTCCGCCTCCCTGAGGCGTTCGACCAGATCGGGTTCGCCGTATTCGTTCATCAGGAAGCCGACCGTCCCCCGGTTCATGCCGTAGACCGGCCTGTCGAGGTCCTGGGTCGCGTGCAGCGTCTGCAGCATGAAACCGTCGCCGCCCAGCGCCACGATCACATCCGCCTCCGCCGCCGGGGCCTGGCCGTAACGCCCGGTGAGATCGGCGAAACTGGCCTGCGCGCGCGGCCCCTCGTAGGCTGCGAAATGGAGTTTCAGGCCCATGGTGTTTCCTCGCGCGCCGCTACGGTTCCGAAACAAGCACAAGTTTCCTCCCGGCGCCAGTGCAGGTCGCGATTCGCGGACGGCCTGTCGCAGTGAGGGCTTCCCGGGACCCCCGATATCGCCTAAGCAACCGGGCAAGATGCGATCCCAGCAGGAGACCTTCATGACCGACATCCGCAGCCCGGGCTTCTTCACCGAAAAGCTCGCCACCCGCGATCCCGAACTCTTCGGCGCCATCGAGGGCGAACTCAAACGCCAGCAGGACGAGATCGAACTGATCGCCTCGGAAAACATCGTCAGCCGCGCGGTGATGGAAGCCCAGGGTTCGGTGATGACGAACAAATACGCCGAAGGGTATCCCGGCCGGCGCTATTACGGCGGCTGCGACTGGGTCGACGTGGCGGAAAACCTCGCCATCGAGCGGGCGACCAAGCTGTTCGGCTGCGCCTATGCCAACGTCCAGCCCAACTCGGGCAGCCAGGCCAACCAGGGCGCCTTCATGGCGTTGATCCAGCCCGGCGATACGATCCTCGGCATGAACCTCGCCTCGGGCGGGCACCTCACCCACGGCGCGCCGCCGAACCAGTCGGGCAAGTGGTTCAACGCGATCCAGTACGGCGTGCGCAAGCAGGACAGCCTGGTCGATTACGACGAGATCGAGCGGCTGGCGACAGAGCACCAGCCCAAGCTGATCATCGCCGGCGGCTCGGCGATCCCGCGCCAGCTCGATTTCGCCCGGTTCCGCGCGATCGCCGACAGCGTCGGCGCCTACCTGATGGTCGACATGGCCCACTTCGCCGGGCTCGTGGCGGCAGGCGAGCACCCCTCGCCCTTCCCCTATGCCGACGTCGCCACCACCACCACCCACAAGACCCTGCGCGGGCCCCGGGGCGGGATGATCCTGACCAATGACGAAGCCATCGCCAAGAAGGTCAACTCGGCGATCTTCCCGGGCCTCCAGGGCGGGCCGCTCATGCATGTGATCGCGGCCAAGGCCGTGGCCTTCGGCGAGGCGCTCGAGCCGGCGTTCAAGACCTATGCCAAGGCGGTGCGGGCCAACGCCGTGGCGCTGGCCGACGAGCTGATGAAGGGCGGGCTCGACATCGTCTCGGGCGGCACCGACACGCATCTCATGCTGGTCGATCTGCGGCCCAAGGGGGTCAAGGGCAACGCCACCGAGAAAGCGCTGGGCCGCGCCCATATCACCACCAACAAGAACGGCATCCCGTTCGACCCGGAAAAGCCCACGGTGACCTCGGGCATCCGCCTGGGTACCCCCGCGGGCACCACGCGGGGCTTTGGAGAGGCCGAATTCCGCGAGATCGCCCGGCTG
>JAGRMP010000304.1:0-26427 GCA_020441225.1 Maritimibacter sp.
CATAGACCGCGGTGGTGCCGAGCCGCTTTTGCAGCATCTTGATTTCAGCCCGCATCTCGACGCGCAGTTTCGCATCGAGGTTCGACAGCGGTTCGTCGAACAAAAACACTTCGGGCTGACGCACGAGCGCCCGACCGATGGCGACGCGCTGGCGCTGGCCGCCGGACAGGTTGGCTGGCTTGCGGTCCAGATAGGGGGCAAGACCCAGCAGAGCGGCGGCCTCGCCGACCCGGCGGTCGATCTCGTCTTTCTGGGTGCCGTGAACCTTCATCGCGTAGCCGATGTTGCCGCGCACGCTCATGTGGGGGTAGAGTGCGTAGTTCTGGAAGACCATCGCGCAATCGCGTTCTCCCGGACGCATCGCGGTCACGTCGCGGCCCGCGATGGCGACGGAACCCGCGGTCGCCGTCTCCAGGCCCGCGAGAATCCGCAGGGTCGTCGTCTTGCCGCAGCCGGAGGGACCGACGAGGACGATGAACTCGCCCTGCTCGATGTCGAGATCCAGCGGCGGAATGACCTGGTGCGCGCCGAAGGACTTGGTGATCTGCCTGAATTCGACGTGGGCCATGGCTCTACTTTCGGATGGTTCGGTTTCGATTGCTTGCAGGGCCCCGGGCCCACCCGAAGGCGGGCCCGAAGCTGGGAGGATGGTCAGTTCGGCAGACCCATCGACGCCCGGTAGGCGGCGAGTTGCGCGTCGCGGCCGAGATCGTCGGTGATCTTGTTCCAGGCCTCCGCGATCGCGTCGAGCGCCGCTTGCGGTTCGACTTCACCCGCCAGAGCCTTCGACAGTTCGATTTCGAGCACATCGGTGTAGCTGTTGAAGCCCGCGATCCGCAGGTCGAGCGCCACGTTCGGCGAGTCGAGCGAAGCGCGCTGGGCGCCGAGGTAGCTGGAGGCCTCTTCGGGCGTGAAGATCGAGGACCAGTTGTCGAGGTTCTCGTAGTGGCTGAGGCGATACGGGTTCACACCGGTGTTGGCGGTGACGATCGCCTGGCCCGAGACCTCGGGGCTGGTGACTTCGGCCACATAGGACCAGGCCGCTTCCTGGTTCCGGCTGTCGGCGGGCACGGCGAGCTGCCAGCCACCGAAGGCGAGGAACGGCGAGGCGACCGGCGCGTCGAATGTATCCCACGACTGGGTCTCCGAGTTCCAGATCTCGGTGGAGCCCGGGAGCACCGCCGTGCGCACGTTGCCCTTGATCGAGCCCTCGGTGGCGCCGAGCACGCCCGAGTCGGCCCAGTCGATGTTCATCGCCACGGTGCCGCCGGCATAGAGCGGGCGCACGTCGCCCGAGCCGTTGTTGAGCGCCCCCGGCGGGTTGAAGTCGAGCCCGCGCTTGTATTCCTCGAGCGCGCGCAGCCAGCCCGGGTTGTTGATCTGGGCATCCATCGTCTCGGGATCGAAGAACATCGCGCCCGGGGTGTTGGGGTTGTTGGTGTAGCTCGCCGCATGGCTGAAGAAATACCAGAACTGCTGGCCGCCGATCCTGTAGGCTTCGGCGGTGCCGTAATCGACCGCGTCCGAAGCGGTGAAGAACTCGGCGATGTCGTAATATTGTTCCCAGGTCACCGGCGCGGCCAGGTCGTAGCCGTATTGCGCCTTGAACGCCTCCATGTTGGCCGGATCCTCGAACAGATCGGCGCGGTAGTTGAGCATGTGCATGTCGCCGTCCATCGTGGCCGACTTGATCTCGCCGCCCCAGGACATCAGCCGCTCGCGATAGACGGGGTGGATGTCGTCCCAGGCCGCGCCCGATTGCATCTCGGCCGGCATCGTCGACAGGAAAGGCGCGAAGTCCGGCACCCAGGCGGGCACGAAGCCGAGAACGTCGAAGTCGCCCGTCTGCTGGCTCATCGCGGTCAGGAACTTGGGATAAAGCTCGGAGAACGGGAATTCGACGATCTCCACCGTGCCGCAGGTCTTGGCCGACCAGCTTTCGCCTGCCGCCTGAAGCGCCGAGGCGATGAACGGGCCGTTCTGCGTCGAAACCTTGAGCGTCACGCCCGAGTAGTCCGGCGCGCATTGCGCATGGGCCATGCCGGCAAGCGGCACCAGCGCGGTGGCGAGCAGTAGTTTCTTCATTGTCTTCCTCCCAAGAATTCGGGGTCCCTACTTGATGGACCCGGCCAAGAGCCCCGAACGCATCATGCGTCCGAGAAATAGTGCGACCGCGATCATCGGAGCAATGGAGATGAGAGCGGCCACGGAGATCGCCCACCACTCGTCGCCGCGGCTGGAATTCTGACCGGCGAGGAGAATGGGCAGCGTCTGCCACTTCGACGACGTCAGAAGCAGCGCGAACAGGAATTCGTTCCAGATGAAGGCGAGGATGATCATCGACGTGGCGATGAGCCCCGGTCGCGACATCGGCAGGACGATCTGGAAGAAGATCCGCAGTCGGCCGATGTTGTCGACCATTGCCGCTTCCTCGACCTCGACCGGCACGGTGGTGAAGAAATCGCGCATCAGCCAGACGGCGAAGGGCAGGCCGAAGGCGGTATAGGCAAGGACGAGACCGGGGAAGCTGTCGAGCATCCGCACGCCCACCTTGTTCATCTCGCTGTAGAGCAGAAACAGGGCGAAAGCCGAGACGATCGGGGGAAACATCCGCTGCGAGACGAACCAGAACGTCACGTCGTCATTGCCGAGCACCGGACCCGGAAGGTTGCGACCGTTGAGCCAGACCGCGAACGGCGTGGCGACCAGAAGGACGAGGACGAGGGCGTAAGGCACCCGCAGGTCGAAGAGCTGGGTGACGAGGACGAAGCCGCCAATCGCCACGACGCCGAAGCCGAGACCGGCGAAAAGCCGGATGCGGAAGGTGAAGCGCACCAGCGCATAAGCCGCCATCGCGCCGAGCAGGACCGAGAACGCGGTGGCGACGATCGACACCAGGACCGAGCTTACGATCGGTCCGGCGAAGTCGCCGCGGACGCCCGAGAACGCGTCGCGGAAGGCCTGGAGAGTCGGCTGGAAATCGACCCACGGCAGGTAGGTGGCGCCCTGGCTCACCGCCAGCGGCGGCTTGAAGGCGGTCACGATCACCCACCAGATCGGGAACAGCGCGAAGAACAGCCAGACGAGCGCGATGGTGAGCCCGATGCGGCGCAAGATACGGTTTTCCATCAGCTGTACCTCCGGGTCAGGCGGCGCGCGCCGGCGAGGTAGAAGGTGCCGAACACGATCACCACGATCAGGAACAGGAAGCTGAGTGCCGAGGTGTAGCCGAGATTGAATTTCTTGAAGCCTTCACGATAGGCGAACAACGTAAGGGTTTCGGTTGCGGTCCCCGGCCCCCCGCCGGTGAGAACGAACACCGTGTCGATGATCTTGAAACCCTCGATCAGGCGGATGAAGACGACCGCTGTCGAGAGGGGCAGCAGCATCGGGAAGGTGATGTCCCAGAACCGCCGCCACGCCGAGATGTTGTCGACCCTTGCCGCCTCGAAGACCTCTTGGGGCAGGCCCTGGAGGCCCGCCAGCATCAGAAGGATGACGAACGGGGTCCACTGCCAGATATCGACGGCGATCAGCACCGCCATCGCGAGGTTGGGGTCGGTCAGAAACGGGACATTCGACAGGCCGAGGACCGAAAGAAAGTCGTTCACCGGGCCGAGGACCGGATGAAAGAGCATCCGCGCGATCAGGGCCACGCCCACGGGAGCCAGGAACATCGGAAGCAGGAACGTCACCCGGTAGAGCGCCGCGCCGGGCACGTTGTGGTGCAAGGTGAGCGCCAGGCCGAAACCGACGACGTATTGCAGCGCGACCGAAACGAAGACGAGGACCGCGGTGGTCCAGATTGCCCCCCAGAACCGCGCGGACGCGAGGATCTCGGCGTAATTGTCGAGGCCGACGAAACGCGCAGGCGCCGGCGGCACCAGACGGATGGCCTGGAACGAGACCGTGAGGGCGTAGATCAGCGGAAACAGCGTGATCACCAGCACCAGCAGGAAAGCGGGCCAGATGAACAGGTATTTGACGCGATCCGGTCCTGTTGTGCCTGACATTGGATGTCCTCCCGGGCTCGACAATGCGGCAAGACGTGCGCCCGATCAACAAAAAAATGTAGTGCAACTACAGAACGGCGAGGAAAGGGCGAGCGGTAGAGCGACGCTGTCGCCGGGATCGAGGTGGGTTTGTCAAAAACACTTGTAAAAACAATATTGTGCTACGGCTCCTATTGAACGCGCCCGCTGAAGCCTGGGTATCTGCTTTGGAAATTTTGCTAAGAGCCTTGCCGTCCCTTCCGGTTCTTTGACCGCCCCGGGGCGCTCGACCTGATGAAAACCGCCCGTTTTGCCGACTTTTTCCGAATCATTGCTGCTCCCTCCGTGTTTCCGGTTGCCAAGCGACTCAAAATGAGTAATTTTACTACCGAATGCGAGGAGGGCGCCCATGCACCAAGAGCCGACCAGCCACAGGATCGACCCGTCGACCGGAGAGATGACCTCCGCGACGGGGCGCTACGAAAAGCGCCTGCGGGACCTTGAGGGCATCTATCTCGATGAAAACGCTTTTCAATCAGTGGTTTCCTCGCATGGCGACGCGATCGTCTACAGCGTCAACGAGGTTCGCCCGACTCGGGGCGCGGGGGATCTGATCTTTGGAACGACCCACATGGAGCCTGGGCGGGTCGGCGACGAGTTTTTCATGACTCGCGGCCATATTCACGCGATCGCGAATCGACCGGAGGTTTACTACGGCGAAAGCGGGGCGGGGGTCATGCTCATGGAAAGCCCCGAAGGCGAGACCCGCGTGCTCGAGGTGGGGCCCGGTGTTGCGGTCTACGTGCCGCCGATGTGGGTGCATCGGTCGGTCAACGTCGCCGCCGTGCCGCTGGTGATGAGCTTCTTCTACCCCAGCGATTCCGGGCAGGACTACGGCATCATCGCCAGCTCTTGCGGCATGGCCAGCCTGATCGTTGCCGACGGCACCGGCTGGAAGGAAGTGCCGAACCCCAGATACCGCCCGCGCACATCCGACGAAATCGCGCGCGTGTTTGCAACCCAATCCTGAGCGGACAGACCGATGAACATCTTCGAGACCCTTTCCGAGTACGGCATCGTGCCGGTGATCGCCATTGACGACGCGAAGGACGCCTTGCCGCTGGCCGACGCCCTGATCGCCGGCGGTCTGCCGGTGGCCGAGATTACTTTCCGCACGGCGGCGGCCCGCGACGTCATCGCCGAGATTGCGTCGCACCGGCCGCAAGTGCAGCTGGGCGCGGGCACGGTACTTTCGCTCGAGCAGGTGGACGCAGCGCTCGACGCCGGCGCCCGGTTCGCCCTGTCGCCGGGGCTGGATGTCGAGGTTCTGCACCATGCCGCGGACAGAGGCTTGCCCTTCGCGCCCGGGATCATGACGCCGAGCGATCTGCAGGCGGCGATCAAGGCCGGCTGCCGGCTGGTGAAATTCTTTCCCGCAATGGCGGCGGGTGGCCCGAACATGCTCAAGAACATCGCTGCGCCCTATGCGCATACCGGTGTCGGCTTCAATCCGACCGGCGGTGTCAACATGGACAATCTCGGCGACTGGCTGGCGGTGCCGCAGGTGCGCGCGGTCGGCGGCACCTGGATCGCGACCAAGGCCGACATCGCGGCAGGGAACTGGGACAAGATCGCCGACAACGCCCGCGCAGCGGCTGCGCGCGCGAAGGAACTCAGGAGCAAGTGATGGGGTACGTTGCAGCCGAAAAACCCACCTTCTACTTCATCGGGGTGACGACGGCGAAGTCGTCGATCATGAAGGTGTTTCCGAAATGGGCAGACTATCTCGGGCTTGGCGACGTCGAGATCAAAGGCATCGATATGGCTCTGCACGACAGCCCGGCGCGCTACCGCGAGGTGGTTGCATTCCTGAAGTCGGACCCGCTCTCGCTCGGCGCCCTGGTCACGACGCACAAGCTCGACCTCTTTGCGGCCGCACGCGACATGTTCGACGTGATCGACCCGCATGCGCAGTTGATGGCCGAGACGTCCTGCATATCCAAGCGCGACGGCAAGCTGATCTGCCATGCCAAGGACCCGATCTCTTCGGGTCTCTCGCTCGATGGTTTCCTGCCCGCGAACCACTTCGCCGAGACCGGGGCGGAGCTGTTCTCGATGGGGGCAGGGGGCTCCACCATCGCGCTCACCTGGCACATGATGCAGGCGCGCCGCGGGGCAGACCGGCCGTCGCGCATCGTCGTGTCGAACCGCTCGCAGCCGCGCCTCGACCACATTCGCGATATCCACCGGCAGATCGGCGCCGATGTACCCGTTGTCTACGTGCTGGCCCCGACGGCGGCCGACAACGATGCCGTGATGGCAGGGCTCAAGCCCGGGTCCCTGGTCATCAACGCCACCGGTCTCGGCAAGGATGCGCCCGGCTCGCCGCTCACCTGGAATGGGGTTTTCCCGCAGCGGGGGATCGTGTGGGAGCTGAACTACCGGGGCGAACTCGAGTTTCTCGACCAGGCCCGCGCGCAGAGGGAGGCGCGGGGTCTTCAGCTCGAGGATGGATGGACCTACTTCATCCATGGCTGGACGCAAGTGATTGCGGAGGTTTTCGCCGTCGATATCCCCACCTCCGGACCGCGTTTCGACACGATCAGCCGCATTGCGGCAGAAGCGACGGGGCGGCTGTGATGGGGCGCATCCTGATTACCCCGCGGTCGCTGTCCAGGGGCGGACACCCGGCGCTGAAGCCGCTCGTCGACGCCGGTTTCGACCTCGTGTTTCCGACCCCGGGCGAGACGCCGGGAGAGGCCGAGCTGATTGCCGCCGTGCCTGGATGCGACGGTTGGCTGGCAGGGGTCGAACCGGTGAGCGAGGCCGTGATCGCCGCGGCCGACCGGCTGAGGGTGATCTCGCGCAACGGCACCGGGGTGGACAACCTGCCGGTCGCCGCCGTCGAGGCGCGCCAGATCGCCATCAAGCGGGCGGAGGGCACCAATGCGCGCGGCGTGGCGGAGCTGGCGCTCGCGCTGACGCTTGCGGGCCTGCGCGACATCGTCCAGACCCATAGCGGCATCGCCGCCGGCGGGTGGCCCCGGCGCATCGGTCGCGAACTGCTCGGTGCCGAGGTCGCGGTGGTCGGTCTCGGCGCGATCGGAGCGAGCTTCGCCGAATTCGCGCTGGCGCTCGGGGCGAAGGTGCGCGGGGTCGATCCCGTCGCGCCGGTCGACCGGGTTGTCCATCCGGCGTTCCGGCGGTGCGATCTGGCCGGAGCGCTGGACGGGGCGGAAATCGTCAGCCTGCACGCGCCTTTGCCCGAGGACGGCAGGGCATTGCTCGGGCCTGCCGAAATCGCGACGCTCGCGCGGGGCGCGATCGTGGTGAACACTGCCCGCGCGGGGCTGGTCGACCAGGGCGCGATGCTGTCCGCTCTCGACGCCGGTCACGTCGCGGCCTATGCGACGGATGTGTTCGAATCCGAACCGCCGGCGCCGGCCCCGTTGCTCGCCCACCCGCGCGTGATCCTCACCAGCCACATCGGCGGTTTCACGGTGGAATCGGTCGATCGCACCACCAAACGGGCCGTCGACAACCTTCTCGATGTGCTGCGCATTCATGCGGATTGAGCGGACAGCGGGGTTTCCGGAGCCGGGCACGCCGGGCCTGTTCTGGCTCGGCCAGGCCGGTTTCTGGATCGAGACCGGATCGTTCCGGATCCTGATCGACCCCTACCTGTCCGACAGCCTGGCGAAGAAATACGCGGGCAAGAAGAATGACCACAAGCGGATGATGCCGCCGCCGATGGCGGTCGAGGCCCTGCCGCGGCCCGACATCGTTCTGGTGACGCACGGCCATACCGATCACATGGACCCCGATACCCTTGGTCCGCTTGCGCAGCGGTTCCCGGAGTTGCCCTTCGTGGTGCCCGCATCGCGCGCCGACCTGGCCCGCGACAGGATCGGGGCCGACGCCCGCCTGGTCCTGGTTGATGCCGGCGACGAGATTGCGCCGCTTGCGGGCCTGCGCCTGCGGGTGCTTCCCGCTGCGCACGAAGGGCTCGAAACGGACAGCCGGGGCCGCCATCTTTTTCTCGGCTACGCAATCGCGGCCGATGGCGTGCGGCTCTACCACTCCGGCGATTGCGTGCCGTTCGAGGGACTTGAAGAACTGATCGCACGTTTCGCCCCGGATATCGCGCTCCTGCCTGTCAACGGGCGCGACGCCCGGCGCCTCGCCGACGGCATCCCGGGAAATTTCACGCTCGCCGAAGCGGTTTCGCTGGCCAGAGATATCCCCTATCTTGTCCCCCACCACTTCGGGATGTTCGCGTTCAACACGATCGACCCGCGTGAGATCGACGCTGCGGCGCGGGGGGCCGGGGGCCGACCCCGGATCCTGCGTCCCGCAGCGGGCGAGATATTGAGGATATTCTGACGGCTGGGGAAGCGGACATGGATCAAGTGGCTCCGAACGCGGGCGACAACTTGCTCGAAGAGATCGTCCGGCTCAAGCCCGACTTGCGCAAGTCCGATCTCCGGGTCGCGGAAGTGGTCCTCGATCGACCGGGCGAGGTGGTGGACATGACCCTTGCCGTTCTGGCGCGGGCCGCGGGCGTGAGCGAGCCCACGGTCATCCGTTTCTGTACGGCAATCGGTTGCGACGGGTACCGCGATCTGCGGGTCAAACTCGCCCGCTCTCTCGCCTTCGCGAGAACGACCTCGCACACGGCGATTTCCGACGCGGACGATCTGCATTCGATCATCACCAAGATCTTCGATTACAACCTGTCGAACCTGAACTGGGCCCAGAGCCACCTCGATCAGGAGCGCGTCGCCGCGGCCGTGGACATGCTTGCCGGTGCCAAGCGTATCGAGTTCTTCGGCTTCGTCGCCTCGGGGATCGTCGCGAGCGACGCACAACAGAAGTTCCCGCTGTTCGGGGTTCCCTGCGGCGCGGCCGCCGATGCGCACCTGATTTTCATGTCGGCCGAAATGCTCGGGCATGGCGATGTGGCCGTCGGGATTTCCAACACCGGCCAGACGCCCGAGATCGTTCGGGCCATCGAAACCGCGCGCAAACGTGGCGCGCGCACCATCGGCATCACCGGTCATGCAGGCAGCCCGCTTGCGCAAGCCTGCGACGTTGCATTGATCGTGGAGACCCTTGAGAACACCGACCTGTTTACCCCGACCGTTTCGCGGCTGTCGCATCTGGTCGTGATCGACATCCTGTCAACGGCGGTCAGCCTGAGGCGCGGCGACCGCCACCATTCTCGGATCGCGACGATGAAGGCCGGTCTTGCCGCATTGCGCGGTGGCGAAGGGGAATGAACGCAGGACCAGGTCGCGATGGTCCAGGCGCGGTCGCACGTTTCTTCCATTCCGGGAATGCGGGACGACGGGACCGGCCGCGAAAGCGCCCTCGGGGCGAAGAGAAGGGTCGACCGCACGGACATCCGCGCCGCCAGCCGTGACCGGATGCCGCTGCGGTCGACCTTTCCTGCCCTTGCGCGGCTGGTTGCCAATCTCGGCGTCGAAGCCATTCAGCCTTCCCCGAAACGCCAGGATGATCCGTGAGGACCTGCGGCAGTTTTCGAGCAGTTCAGCGCCAGCATCGCGCCGATGCCGACGGCGATGAAGGCGTTCCCGGTACGGGGCGGCGACGGGAACCGGCCTCGAAGCCTGGACCAAGCCCTGTTTCATGGGGCCGATGAACGCCAAGGTCGTGCGGCGCAGCAGCGCGATCATGGGCCACCCCTGTGGCCGCGGCTTCCGCTCCGGGGCGCATTGCCGAACGGCGACATCCTGAAGCTGCGGATCACCGGGACAGGCGACCCGGCCGTGCGCTCGACGACGTTGATGCCTACGGAAGCAGCGCTCTGCCTGGCCGAAGACGGCGGGAAGAAACGGGTCGGCGGCGACGGGCGCGCAGCGCCACGCCGATCTGGAGCGTCGCCATTCCCACGAGGGCAAAACTCCGTTTCGTGACCGTCCAGAAATTGGCGCGGGCGCCCCCCCGTCCGGAGGCGCTGTCGCCGGGCCGGTGCCGGCGAAGCCGGAGCGGTTGCTGCTAGCGTATGCTTTCGATCGAGAAATCGCCGCCGTTGAGCACGAAGTCGGGATCGATCCTCTTGATCAGTTCAACCTCTTTGAACAAGCGGTCGATGTGGCGATGAAAGGCCTTCAGCGCACCGTCCTCGTCCCGCGCCTTTATCAGGCCGAAGATCTGGCCGTGTTCGTGGAAGCTCTCCTTGAAATGATCGCCGTTCGGCAGGGCATAGCGCCGGATGCGGTCGAGTTGGCCGGTCGCGCCGTGAATCGTGTCCCAGGCATTGGCAAAGCCGGCGCATTCGCAGATCAGCTTGTGGAAGCCATTGTCCAGCTCGTGGAACTCGTTCATGTCCTCGCGCTCGACCGCGCCCTTTTGCTGGAACAGCAGCACCTCGAAACGGCTTTCGAACTTCGGCTGGTAATTGCGGGCCGCCAGACGCACGACGCGCGCCTCCAGGCTGTCTCTGGTCAGCTGACCGTTCAGCACGGCTTTCAGGTCAATGAGGTTCACGTAGGTTCCGCCGCCCGGTTTGACGACGATCAGCCCATCGGAGTCGAGCTGAATGATCGCCTCCCTGAGGGGAGTGCGGGAAATATTCAGCGAGGAGCAGATTTCCTTTTCGATGATCGGCGCACCCGGCAGCAGCTTCATCTCGATGATGGCCGCGCGCAGCAGCTCGTAGACCTGGGCGGATTTGGGCCGTTTGTCGTCGAGTTGACCGGTGATGACGCCCGGGCGCGACGGCGCCGAATTGCCCGGCCCCGGCCTCCCCGACTTTTCCAGCACCCTGGATTCCATCCGCTTCACTCCCGAAGGTTCACGACATGCGCTCGTCTTAAGGGATAGGGGGACCGCACCCCGAGCACAAGCACGCTGACCGCGGTCCGTCGCGTTGCGCGCCGTGAACGAAACCCGGCCAGGTCTTTGGTCCGGCCGGATCCCTGCGCGCAAATCACGGCCGGTCGAGCGTCATGACCCGGTAGTCGTTCACCACCTCGTCATTGAGCTCCTGGCCAATCCCGGGCAGGTCAGGAACCGCGAACTTGCCGTTTTCGGGCTGGTAATCGTTCACGCAGAGCTCTCGCACGGCCTGGCTCAGAGCGATGGTGTGGTGCTCGTGAATGATGAAGTTGGGGATCGCCGCCTCGACCTGAAGCGCCGCGGCGGTCGAGACCGGGCTGCCGCAGACGTGAATCTGCACCGTCGCATCGCAGAGGTTGGCGTAATCGCAGATCTTCTTGCCCTCGGTGATGCCGCCCACCAGGCACAGGTCGGGCTGAATCACGGCGAGCGCCTGACGTTCGAACATCTCGCGGTAGCCCCAGCGGGTGTAGGACCGCTCGCCGGTCGCCACCGGAATGGTGGTGTTGCGTGCGACCTTGGCCATGTTGTCGGCATTCATCGGATGAACCGGCTCTTCGATCAGGAAGATGTCGTATTTCTCGATCGCCCGGGCGAACTGGATGGCGGCATTGGTGCCGAGGAACGAATGCAGCTCGCAGATGATGCCGACATCCGGGCCGACCGCCTCGCGCATCAGCGCAATGCGTTCTTCGCCCATGCGCAACTGGTCGCGCAGCAGAAGGCCGAAATAGCTGCGATGCACCTCGCGGTCGAGGTCCGGGCAGGTATCGCGGCCCGCCACCAGCGGATCCACCTTGATCGCATCGAAGCCGCAGGCGACAGCGGTGCGCGCGGCCTCGGCGTAATCCTCGGCGGCATAGAGCATGGCGCCCGTCGCGCTCCAGCCGTATTGCAACTGGCTGGCATAGGTGCGCAGCTTGTCGTTGGTCTTGCCGCCCAGCAATTGGTGGATCGGCGCGCCCAGCACCTTGCCCTTGATGTCCCACAGGGCAATGTCGATGGCGCTGATCCCGCCGTAGACCACCGGTCCGCCGCCCATGCCCCAGAAGGTCGCCCGGAAGAGATTTTCCCAGATCGCTTCGGTCTTCATCGGGTCCTTGCCGAGCACGAAGGGGGCGAGATCGCGGATCATGCCGGCGCCGGCCTTGGCGCCCGCGCCGTAGGCCAGGCCGACCTCGCCGATGCCCGAGATGCCGGCATCGGTGTTGATCCGGATCAGGACCGGGTTGAAGCTGCCCACGTCCCGGTGACGCCGGCCAAGTTCGCAGTCGAAGATTTCAATGCTGGTGATTTTCATCTGAAGGCAGTCCTCTGGGATGGTGTCGACGGGATCGGAGCGGAAAGCCCGGCGCACAACCTGTGCATCTATAGGCGCTCGCCGGTTTGCGTGTCGAACAGCGAGGCCCGGCCCAGGTCGAGCCCGAAGTCGATGCGCGCGCCGAGGCGAAGCGGGACGTCCTCGCTGATCCGGGCGGTGACGGGGCGTCCGCCGACCTTGCTCCAGATCATCGTGTCCGGGCCGGTCGGTTCCAGCATCTCGATCAGTCCCGAGGTCCACAGCCAGCGCCTGTCGCCGTCGCCGTCGTCGGCGCGGCCAAGGCCGATGTGTTCCGGGCGCACGCCCAGCATCACATCGGCGCCGTCCACGAGTGGCTTGCCGGAGCGCTCGTAGGCGCTGAGCGGTACCCGCAGTTCGGGCAGGTCGACGGCGAGCTCGTCGCCGGACACGACAAGTTTGCCGGCCAGGAAGTTCATCGCCGGCGAGCCGATGAACCCGGCCACGAACAGGTTGCTCGGCTTGTCGTAAACCTCGTGCGGCGGGGCGAATTGCTGGATGATCCCGTCTTTCATGATCGCAATGCGATCGGCCAGGGTCATCGCCTGTCGTGGGTGACATAGATCATCGTGTTGCCGAGATCCTGATGCAGTCGCTTGATCTCGACGCGCAGCTCGGACCGGAGCTTGGCATCGAGGTTGGAGAGCGGCTCGTCGAACAGGTAGACGTCGACATTGCGCACCAGCGCCCGGCCGATGGCGACCCGCTGGCGCTGGCCGCCGGACAATTGCCCGGGCTTGCGCCGCAGAAGCGGTTCGATCTGCAGGATATCGGCCGCGCGCGCCACCCGGCTTGCGACCTCGTCCTTGGGCATGCGGGCCACGCGCAGGCCGAAGCTGAGGTTCCGCTCCACGCTCATCTGGGGATAGAGCGCATAGGACTGGAAGACCATGCCGATGCCGCGATCCTTGGGCTCTTCCCAGGTCACGTTCTTGTCGGAGATCCAGATCTCGCCATCGGAGATGTCCTGCAGCCCGGCGATGGCATTGAGCAAGGTCGACTTGCGGCAGCCGGACGGCCCGAGCAGCACGAGAAACTCGCCCTTGCAGATATCGAGCGACATCCGGTCGAGGATCGTCAGGGCGCCGTAGCGCAGGGTGAGGTCGCGAACCGAGACGCTGATGTCGTCGGGGTTGAGCGTGCGGGGGGCGAGGACGATGGTGTCGTCGGCCTGTTGTGTGGTGGTGTTCATGGTTTCAACCCTTGACTGCGCCGGCGGCGATGCCGCGAACGAACCAGCGACCGGACACGAAGTAGATGATCAGCGGGACGGCGGCCGTGAGAATGGTGGCGGCCATGTCCACGTTGTAGGCCCGCGTGTGCCTTGCGTGGTGTTGACGATGTTGTTGAGCTGCACGGTCATCGGCCAGTTGGCCTGACCGGCAAAGACGGTGCCGAGCAGGAAGTCGTTCCAGATGCCGGTGACCTGCAGGATGACGGCGACGATGATCATCGGCGTCGAGAGCGGCAGCATGATCGTCAGGAAGATGCGCCAGAACCCGGCCCCGTCGACCCGCGCCGCCTTGAAGAGCTCGTTCGGCACCGAGGCGAAATAGTTGCGGAACAGCAGCGTTATCACCGGAAGCCCGAAGATGACGTGGACCGCGACGATGTTGACCAGCGAGCCGTAGAGCGAAAGATAGGCGAAGATCCGCACCAGCGGGTAGATGAACACCTGGTAGGGCAGAAACGCGCCGGCGAGCAGCAGGCCGAACAGCAGGTTCGAGCCCCTGGTGCGCCACATCGAAATGCAGTAGCCGAGCAGGGCGCCTGCCAGGATCGAAAGCGCCACGGCGGGCAGGGTGATTAGCACCGAATTGGTGAAACCGACCTTGAGCCCGTCGCAGGACGCGCCGGTGCAGGCGCTCGACCAGGCCGTGATCCACGGCTCGATTGTGAAGTTCCGGGGCAGGGCGAAGATCTGGCTCTGGCGGATTTCGTCGAGCGGTTTGAAGCTCGTTACCACCATGATGTAGAGCGGCAGCAGGAAGAACAGGCAGCTGACGACGACGAAGGCGTAGAGCCCGAGGCGATCGGCGGTCAGGCGCCTGGGCTTGGCGCCGCGCGGCCCGGGCGGGTTTGAAACCGGATAAGTCATGATTGGCCATGCCCCTTCTCGCGGAAGTATTCGAAGTAGAACCAAGGCGTGAAGACCAGCAGCACGAACAGAAGCATCATTGTGCAGGCGGCGGTCGCCAGGCCGATATTCGAACGCTCGAACAGGAAATCCATGATGAACTTGGCCGGCACGTCGGTCGAAAGACCCGGCCCGCCATTGGTCAGCGCCACCACGAGATCGTAGGACTTGATCACCGCGAGCGACATCAGCACCACGGCGGTGATGATGGTCGGACGCAGCATCGGCAACACGATCGAAAGGTAGACGCGCCAGGTCGGAATGCCGTCGATGCGCGCCGCTTTCCAGATTTCCTGGTCGATGCCGCGCAATCCCGCAAGCATCAGCGCCATGATCAGCCCCGATCCCTGCCAGACGCCGGCGAGGACGAGCACATAGATGGCCTTGTCAGGCACCACCAGCCAGTCGAACGAAAAGCCCGGCCAACCGAAATCGTGCATCGCCTTTTCGAAGCCCACCGTGGGATTCATCATCCACTGCCAGACCAGGCCGGTGACGATGAACGAAATCGCGTGCGGATACAGGATGATCGTGCGCACGGTGTCTTCGGCGCGGATCTTGCTGTCGAGCATTGCCGCCAGGATGAAGCCGAGCACGAGGCACAGCGTCATCATCAAGAGACCGAACACGACGATGTTGTGCACCGCGATGCCCCAGCGTTCGGTCGCAAACAGCCGTTCGTACTGGGCCAGGCCGACGAACTCCGTGTTCGGCAGCATTTTCGAACTGGTCAACGAGATGAAGACCGTCCACAGCATGGTGCCGACGTATGCACCGAGCACGAGTATCCAGAACGGGATGATCGCCAGTGTCACCCCCCAGTTTCGCCTTTGTTTCCGGGCCATTTCGATGCCTCCCCCGCATTGACCTTTGCGACCGGCGGGGCGCGCAAACGCACCGCCGGTCCTTGTTGGCGGTTGTCGCTACTGCATCGAGATCGCCGCCGCGAATTTGGCGACGAATTCATCGACGCTGGCGTTCGGATCGGCCCAGGACGTGGCGAGCAGATCGCGGATGGCGCCAATCGCGTCGTTGCTGTTGTAGAACGGCTGGTCGCCGAGCTGGTTGTCGGGATTGGCCATCAGCTTGAGACCGATCTGGCCGCAGGGATCGACCTTGGATGTGTCGACGTCGCCGCGCACCGGAATGCTGCCCTTTACCAGGTTGAAGGCGACCTGGACTTCCGGGTCCATCATCGTGTCGACCAGAAGGTCCTGAGCCTTGAGCATCTCGGGATCGTCGGTCGCGGTGGTGATGAACAGATCGCCGCCGTACACATAGCCCTCGTTGGCGCCGATGGTCGGCGTGCAGGCGTAGTCGACCATTGCGGTCTTGCCCGCATTGTTGAACTCGCCCTTGGCCCAATCGCCCATGAACTGGACGCCGGCGGCGTCATTGATGATCAGGGCGGTGGAATCGTTCCAGTTGCGCGCCGGGGCGCCCTGGTCGGAATAGTCCCGGAGCTTGAAGAAGGTCTCGACGACATCCCGGAATTCCGGGCTGTTCAACGCGTCGACGTCGTGGTCGATATAGACCTTGCGGAACAGATCCGTGCCGCCCTTGGAAACGACCAGAAAGCGCCACATCGCGTCGACCGTCCAGGCATCGCGGGACATGGCAACGGGGATGATGCCCGCTGCCTTGAGCTTGTCGAGCGTCGGGAAGAAGTCGTCCCAGGTCTGGGGCACGTCCGCGCCAGCCTTCTCGAGCGCCGGGATCGACCACCACGACCAGGTCTGGCCGTGGATGTTGACGGGCACGCCGTAAACCTTGCCGTCACGCGAGATCGAGTCCCAGATCAGCGACGGCAGGACGTCCTGCCAGTGTCCCGCCGCGGCGAGGTCGGAAATGTCGCGGACATAGCCGTTGGCGACGATCTCATCGAGCTGCTTGCCGTAATTGAACTGCATGGCCGCAGACGGGTCGCCGCCGATGATGCGGTTGATGCCGGCCGAACGGGCATTGTTGCCGCCGCCGCCGGCGATCGCGTTGTCCACCCATTCGCCGCCGGCGGCGTTGAACGCCTCGGCGAGCACGTTCACCGCCGCGGCTTCGCCGCCGGACGTCCACCAGTGGATGACTTCCGCCTTTTCGCCCGCCGTCGCGGGCAGCGCGGTGCTAGTGAGCAGTGCCGCGGCAACCAGTCGGGTCGCGGTCCGTATATTTTTCAGTCTCATGGTATTCCCCACCATATTGTGGTTGGCATTCATGCTCGACCGTTTCCGGGCCAGTTCGGTCATGACGTCGTCGTTGTTTTCGCGTATGGGATCTCGAAATGTATATTGATGGCCGTTACTTCAGATAGCCGAGATACTTGCTCTGAACCCGCAGGATGGTCTCCATCACGCCTTCGGCGGCGTGCAGGCTGTCGACCACCGGGTCGGTGAGAAGCGCCTGCATGGCGACCTCTTTCGAGCCGGTGAGGATCGCCTCGACCGTCAGGTTATTCACCCCCACCTGGTTCTGCAGCAGCGCGCCGAAGCCCTTGGGGTAATTGTCGATCCGCACCCCGTGCACGCCGTTCCTGTCGATCGTGGCCGGCACTTCCACCACCGCGTTGGAGGGCAGGAGGTCGATGAGGCCGTCATTGACGACGTTGACCGCAAGCTCGCTTTGGCCGGAATCGGTCAGGATGCCTTCGATGATCGGGATGACTCGCCAGTATTCTGCCGCCGGTGTGCCGGTGGCGATCAGTTCCGGCGCCTTGTCGAGATTGCCGAGCGTCGATTTCTTGTAGCGCCAGTAGAATTCGAGAATACCGTCGTGATCGGCGGCGCTCGATGCCCAGTGAATATACTCGCCGAAATGGCTGTCCGTGGTGATCGGCAGGTGGCCGAACCGCTTGAGGATTTCGAGGAAGAGCTTGCGCTCGCCGATATTTCCGAAAACGGCCGGCGCCTCGGCGAAATACGCCGGGGCCTTGTCGCGAATGTCGGGGTAGGCATCCTTGCCGCTATCCTTGTAGGAGGCTTCGAGCAGAACGCTGAAATGGTTGAGACCGCCTGCCTTGATCGAAAGGTTCTCGAACGGGGTGCCGAGGAGCTGCGGCAGATGTTCGATGAGCGAATAGACCTCGTGGCAAAGCCCGACATACTTCACCCCGGGGAATTTCGTGGTGATCGCCTGCGAGATCCGCACCATCGGGTTGGAGAGGTTGATCACCGTGGCGTCCGGGCAGATCCGGGTGACCTTCTCGACGATGTCGAGGATCGGCGGGGTGATGCGCAGGGCATGGAACAGCCCGCCCGGGCCGCCATTCTCGCCGTAGACCTGGCGAATGCCGTATTGCAGCGGAATCCGCCAATCCTGGTCCCACAATTCGTGGCGGTCGCCGACCTCGATCGAAATGATGCAATAGTCGGCGCCGGCCAGAGCGGCGTCGAGGTCGG
The DNA here is from genome assembly GCA_020441225.1 of Maritimibacter sp. Next base: position 17,719 of record JAGRMP010000304.1, read on the forward strand.
TCGTCGCTTCGATCGTGTAGGGAAGCCCGTGCTCTTCGACATAGCTCCGGGCGGTCTTGGCCACGAAATCCAGCGCTTTGGGATTGATGTCGTTGAGCGTGACGGTGCAGCCGGCGAGGGGCGCGCTCTTGAGGATGTCACCGACGGCGCCGAGGCCGAACATGGCGCTTCCCGCGCCGACCAGGACGATTTTTGTGCTCATGGAATGCTCCTTTTCGTGGCTTCGGGCCGCTAGAGCGGCGCGAAGCGATACTCTGTTGTGTGGCTGTAGGCTTCGCCCGGGCGCAGGATGCAGTCGGGGAAATGCGGTTTGTTGATCGCGTCGGGGAAGATCTGCGGCTCAAGGCAGAAGCCGGCGCGCGGTCGGTAGATCGCGCCGCCGAGCCCGGGAGCCGACAGGGCGAGCGTGGCCGCATCGAAGACCTGCAGGCCCGGTTCGGTGGTCCATGTCTCCAACGCCAGATCGCGTTTGGACGACACCATCCGCGCCGCCTTTGTGAGCCCGCCGGACCCCCGCAGAACGACGTTGGCGTCGTAGTGGAACAACCCGTCGCCGGTGTCGAAGCCGAAGGGGCGTTCGGTGGTGAAATCCCAGGCCGTTCCCGCCACCGGCGCGATCTCACCGGTCGGGATCAACTCGGCATCGGTCGGGGTGTAGAAATCGGCCTCGAGGGCGAGGGTATGGGCAAGAATGTCGCCGGACCCGTCGAGGTTGAAATAGGCGTGATTGGTCAGGTTGATCGGTGTCGGCATGTCGGTCGTCGCTGCGTAGCGGATGCGCAGCGTGGCCGGTTCGATGAGGTCATAGGTGACCGCCGCGATGACGCGCCCGGGAAACCCCTGATCTCCGTCCTCGGACACGAGCGTCAGCGTCGCCGCGTTCTGCTCGCAACTGGCAAGGGTCCAGACCCGGGTGCCGAAACCGTCCGGTCCGCCGTGCAACGTGTGCCGGTCGTCCTGATTGCGCGGAATCTGGTATTCGCTCCCGTCGACCGAGAAACGCCCGCCGCCGATCCTGTTGGCGACCCGGCCCGGTACCGCACCCAGATGCCAATGCGAATTGGCGACATAGGCGTCGAGGTGCTCGAAGCCGAGGACGACCGGGCGCAATCCGTCTTTGGTGGGGACCTTCAGGCTCTGAATCGCGGCTCCGTGGCCGATGATCCGCGCTTCCATGCCGGATGCGGTCGAAAGAACGACCGTGCCGACGTCCTGACCTTTGTAGTGACCGAATGATCCGGGCTTGGACATTTTCAGAACTCGATCTGGTGTTGTGGAGCGGTGAGCCGCTTGCGGGACAGGCGTGGGTCGGGAGCGGAAGGGCTGGCGACCCGCACTTGCGGGCCGCCAGACGCGTCCGGGGGAGGAGACCGGACGAAAACGGGAGAAATCGACCGCGCGACGGTCGCTTCGCCGTCGCTGCCATCGCTGAAACGACGCAGATCCAGGCCGGAATGCCGGGGGCGGTCCGACATCACATGTGGCGATATCCGGACTTCCCTTCTCATCGGCGCTTCCCCCCTCCAGTGACGTAAATACCGAAATATCGGTATATGACATCTGTCAAGCGGACCGGTCGGTGCGCCCGCGTCGCGTCACGCCGAGCCGTATCCGGCTCGTGCAAGAGGGATCGGAGGCGCGAGGAGGGGCGGGCGCGCAATTCGGAAAATCGGCACTTCGAACGGGGCGCATTGGCCCGGAAATCCGACAGTTTTTCAGGTTCTTGGAGACCGTTGAATGATCCGCCCAGCGAAAAGGCTGACTGCGGTCTGCCCTTCCGAACTGCCCCGGAATGCCCCGGGAAGACATTCCCCGGCTCAGCGCACGGACAGGCCGGCAATCCTCGGCACGCGACGAAAACGGTCTTCTGTCCACCCGGCGAGGGGGCGGTCTGCGGCCGAAAGCCGGGAATCGATGGCGCTCGTGTTTGCGTCTCGGCAGGCGACGGCACGTCTGCGACGGGCAAGGTCGTTGTCCGGACGGCCCGTGCGCTGTGCGATCAAACCGGCAAACTGGACATCGACCCCATGGAACTCGGCTTGATGGCGCAGCGGGAACCTGGGGAAGGCCCGTGCGATCTCAGGCAAGAACCGCGAAGGCCCGGCGCTCGCCCGCGAAATGCGCGGCCTGCGCGACGGGCAAGATCAAAAAACCTGCGCCCGTTGAACCGCTCGGCAAAGGCCTCGGCCCTTGGGTCGGAGGGGCGCGACGTCGCCTTGAAGTGTCATGGTCTTGTCCCTGCGCAGGATTGATCGAACCGGATGGCCGATACCATCGGCGTGGCTACGGACCGTTCCGGTGAGTCGCGTTCGCATCGAAAGCGCACGAAACGGTGATTATCGCACCGAGCGGGCACGAAGTGTGGCGGGATCACCCTCACTACGACCGTTGTCGGAACGCGCTGCGCGAGCACCTCGGTGCGGATGTCCATCCCGGAGGTGCCGGCGTCGGTCGGCCGGGCGATAACGGTCTGCCGTGCCCCGGACAATGCCCGGTTTCGCGGCGCCGTGGTCGGGGGCGCGGTCGAGCGCCGCCGGACGGATCACCGGCCCGTGCCGAACGCCCGATAGAGGAAATCGAGTTTGGCCTGCAGCTCCTTGTTGTAGCGCTTGTTCACGATCGTCGCCGGGCGCGGCCGCCAGTCGTCGCTGAGCGCTGCCAGCGCCTCCGCCAGCGCCCACTTGGTGGCGAATTGGCGATCGGCCAGCTCGTAGAGCGGTGCCTTGGCTTCTGCGCCCAACCAGTCGAACTCGGGCGAGTCGAGAAGCTCCGGCGCCACGCGGAGATTGGCGACCTCGGCGTACCGGAGCAACTGGCGCTGCTGGTCGCCGGTGAGGAAGGTCCGCTCGCCGATGGCGTCGAGGAAGGCATTCGCCGAGCGGAAGCTGCGCCCCTGCAGCGCGGTCATATCTTCCACCGGCAGCCCGCTCCCGGTCAGGTGCTCGAGCACCGGTGTGCTGAGCGTGTAGCGGATCTCGGTGTAGACCTTCTGGTTGAAGACGTTCTGCAGAAAGAACAGCGAGACAAAGCAGATCAGCGCGGCGACGATGGGGGTCGTGATCCAGCCCAGAGAGATGTTGCCCAGCATCCGCCAGCGCAGGTTGCGCCCGCCCGAGAGCAGCCCGATGCCGATGACGGCTCCGACCACGGCTTGCGAGCTCGACACCGGCACCAGCGGGATGGTCGGCAGGTTGTGGCTGGCCAGGAAGTATTCCAGCCCCTCGGACGCGAACAGGGTGAGCACGATGGATTGCGCCACAACCACTACCCAGGCCGCGATCGGCGACAGCGGCATGATCCCGTCGCCGACGGTCATCATCACCCGTTTGGAATAGGTGAACACGCCGACGCCGATGGCCAGCGCGCCGACCAGAAAGAGCTGCTGGATGCCGGAGACGGTGTAGCCGACGAGGCTGAAATCGGTGAACGGAGAGGCCGGTACGAAGACACCCATGACGTTGGCGATGTTGTTGGCGCCGAGCGAGTAGGCCCCGAAAGCGCCGGCCAGCAGCAGGCCGATCCGGGTCAACAGATCGCGCCGCACGATGTGAAGTCTGGCATGGGCCAGGTATTTCTGCACGCCGAGGTAGATCGGCGCGGCAAGGGCAGCGGCGAGCACCGGGCAGGCCACCCAGGTCAGCACGATCTTGACCAGCGCGTTCGCATCGGTGACCGACCCGGTAAACAGGTTCCAGCCGATGATCGCGCCGACGATCGCCTGGCCGGTCGAGACCGGCAGACCGGCCTTGGTCATCAGATAGACGGTGATCCCGGCCGAGAGCGCCGCCATGAACGCGCCCGGCAAGGCGTTGATGGTCCCGAGCGTGCCAAGGGTGTGCGCGGCGCCTGCGCCGCTCAGCACCGCACCGAGCAGGATGAACACGCTGGAAATGATCGCCGCGGTGGCAAAACGCACCATCCGCGCACCGACAGCGGTGCCGAAGACGTTGGCCGCGTCGTTCGCGCCGAGCGACCAGCCCAGGAACAGACCGCTGGAGAGGAATATGACGATCGTGAAATCCATTGCCAGTCGTCAGACCATGCGTTTGAGGGCGAAGATGCCGAGGTCGCCGCCGACGTCTTCGGCCCGGTTCGAGGCATCCTCGATCCGCTCGGCAAAATAGCGCAGGTGGATCTTGCGTTCGAGCGGAAGGTCGGAGGCGAAGATCTCGGTCTTCAGGCGGGTCGAGATCCGGTCGGCTTCGGTCTCGTAGAAGTCGACCTTCACGTTGTGGTCGCGCACTGCTTCGGGATTGGTGAAGAAAGCGCGCGAGGCCATGATGAGCGAGTCCACGCAGGCCGTGACGGTCTTGGCGAGCTCCTTGAAATCGCCCCTGAATTCTTCGGGAATGTCGGGCTGCTCGATGTTCAGGCGAAAACAATTGGCCTGGTAGACGCTGAGGATACCGTCGAGCCCCTCGATCAGCCGCAGCACGTCGGCGCGCAGATCGGGAATGAGCGTCTGCTCGTACAGGCTGGTCTCGATCTTGCGCTTGAGATCGTCGTTCGCCCGCTCGATCCGGTGCACCTCTTCGGTGGCGTCGGTAAAGACCGGCGTGATGCCGTCGCGCAGGTAGCTCTTGAACGCCCGCTCGAACAACAGGCTGGCCTCGACGACCCGGTCCATGAACTCGTCGAATTCCGCCTCCAGCCGTCTGGTCCTGGAAAAAAGCACGAACCGCTTGTGCGCCATTGTCCCGTCTCCGTTGATGCGGTCGCGCCCGGTCGTCGCCGGCGGCCGGCACGGTCCGGCTGCCTTTTGCGCGCCACCGCGGTCGTTGTCTCCCTGCGGGCCCTTCGGCTCAGTCGCCGTCAGACCCGGATTTCTTTTCGCGGATGATCCGTTGCGCGATGAGCAGGTTGCGTGCCCCGCTGCGGATGAGTTCCTGCGATACGCTTTCGGTCTCGTCCTCGTCGCTCTGCTCGAGCAGGCGCCGAAGCTCTTCCAGTTCGGGCGTGATCTTTTTCAGGAGCTTGCGGATTTGCTTGCGGGGAATATCCGCCCTGCCGACCTTGTTCACATTCCTGTCCTCCTTTTCACCCGGTTCCTTTGCGCACTCCTGTTGCACGGTTCATTCGCGCAGGCGCTGACCGAGATCGCCGCGGTCGTCGGGGACGTCGGGATCCGGCCAGAGGAAGACCGCTGCCACGAAAAGCGTTGCGACGGGCCGGCGCATATTGCCGATATGCCGCGTCGAACGCGCCATCGGTTTGCCGGCGGACATGCCCGGTCCCCGTCCCTGTCCTTCGCTGCTGTTCCGTGTCAGCGTCACCGTTGCACAAGCTCCGCCCGCCCGGACCCCGCGCCGGGACCCTGCGCCTGGGGGTTCGAAGGGTGCGGTGTCGCGGCCATCATATTCGAGATTGCCTGCCGCGCGCCAGAAATCTTCCACGTCCGCCAAGTCCATTCCACCTGCCGGATGGCGGGGAAGTCGTCGCTCCGGACCGCCCGCGCATCTCGGGACTGCCGCCTCGGATCGCAAAGCCGCGCCACGTCGCCTCGGTTTCGGGCGCTGCGGCGCCCGGCCCGGCGCGGTGGTGACGGCGCCGCGTTGGCCCCGTGTTCGATCGGGACCTGTGCGGCTCGGAGATCGCTGGATACCGCGCCCTCGGGGGCCGCATCCATGGCCCGGACGGCGATGGCCCGGCAATCGATGAAAGGGGCGGACCCCAACGTCGACCCCGCGCCGACGTGCCAATCTCCGGTCGCGATCCGGGGGGAGATGCAGGCGGCCTGTGCGCCGACATCCCCGATCCGGACGCGAGCAGCCGTACCCGCAGGCCCCGCCTCTGTGCGCGCGGCCGAAGCCACTGGAAATGAAACCGAACTCGGTTTATCCCGAGGACCGACAAACGGGAGGGGCAGTAGAATGAGCGAATATCCGGTTTTGATCGCCGGTGGCGGGATCGGGGGATTGGCTCTGGCGTTGACGCTGGAGCGGATCGGCGTGAAGGCGGTGGTGTTCGAGGCGGTCTCGGAGCTGAAGCCGCTCGGCGTGGGGATCAACATCCAGCCCAACGCGGTGCGCGAGCTCTACGATCTGGGCTTTACCACCGACGAACTCGACCGGGTCGGCGTGCCGGCGCGCGAATGGGCGCTCCTCGGTTTGAACGGCAACGACATCTATGCCGAACCGCGCGGGCTGGAAGCCGGGTACAACTGGCCGCAATACGCGGTGCACCGGGGCAAGCTGCACATGCTCCTGCACGACACCTTCGTCGAACGGGCCGGTCCCGGGGCGGTGCAACTGGGTGCGCGGGTCACGGGGTATCGCAACGATCCCGACGGGAGTGTCAGCGCGACCGTAACGCGGACCGGCGGCGGCACCGAAGAGGTGACCGGCGCGCTGCTCATCGGCGCCGACGGCATCCATTCCGAGGTGCGGGCGCAGATGCATCCCGACCAGCCGCCGATCCACTGGGGCGGGGCGCTGATGTGGCGCGGCACCACGCGCGCAAAGCCGATCCGGACCGGGTCGTCCTTCATCGGGCTCGGCACCCATAGACACCGGATGGTCGTCTACCCGATCTCGCCGCCCGATGCCGACGGGCTCGCGACGATCAACTGGATCGCCGAGGTGACCTTCGACGAACCGCCCGCGCGCGACAGCGGCTGGTTCCGCCAGGTCGAGATCGGCGATTTCCTCCACCACTTCGATGGCTGGACCTGGGACTGGCTCGACGTGCCTGCGCTGATCTCGGGGGCGGATGTGGTCTATGAAAACCCGATGATCGACCGCGACCCGGTGCCAACCTGGCGCGACGGCGCGGTCGCGCTCCTGGGTGACGCGGCGCACGCGATGTATCCCACCGGGTCGAACGGCGCGAGCCAGGCGATCATCGACGCCCGGGTGATGGGGGCGAAGATGATCGACCTCGGCGTCACCCCGGCGGCACTGGCGGCCTATGACGCGGCGCTCTGCGGGCCGGTCTCCGAGCTGATCCTGCGCAACCGCGGCGCCGGGCCGTTCGGGCTGCTCAACCTGGTCGACGAGCGTTGCGGCGGCACGTTCGACGACATCGATGCCGTCATCCCCGCCGAGGAACGCGCCGAGTTCATGGCCGGCTACAAGGCGGCTGCGGGGTTCGCCATCGAGACCCTGAACGCGGCGCCGCCGATCATCGCGGCGGGCGCCCGGGTCGGCTGAGCGTCGGCGCTCCTACCGGTAGGTGCGCGCCTCCAGCGATGCCTCGGTCAGGGCGTCGTCGCAGGTGGACAGGAACGCCGCTTCCGCATCCGACACCCGCCGCGCGGGGTTGGTGAGCAGGTAGATGTTTACCACCGGCAGATCGTCATAGGGCGGGAGCTGGCGCAACCGGCCGAGGTCGACGTCGCGCCGGGCGACATGCAGGGGCAGGGCGCCGATGCCGATGTTGGCGACGATCATCCGGCGCAGCTCGTGCAGGTTGGACGAAACCCCGCGCCAGCCGGTCGCGATCTTGGCCCGGGTGCGCAGCCGCGCGACCGGTTCCAGCGGCCCGCCCTCGGTTTCGGTCTGGAACGAGACCGAGGGTTCGCCTTCGAGATCGGCGAGCGCGATCTTCTCGCGGTCGAACAACGGATGGCGCGGTCCGCAGAACAGGCCGAAATACTCGCGGTAGAGAATCCGCGCTTTCAAACCTGCCGGAATCTTGTGCATCAGGCATATTCCGAGGCTGGTACGGTTCTGATTGACCCGCGCCACGACCTCGTCGCTCTCGGCCACGTTGAAGGAAAACGTGACCTTGGGATGGCGTATGGCGAAGCTGTGGAGCGCTGCGTCGAAATGGTCCGAGGCGACGTGGCTGGTGATGCCGATGGAGATATGGCCGCGCAGATCCTCGCCGCCGATTTCCAGCAGCGAGGGCAGCTGCGAGATCGCGCCGAAGATCGAGGAACATTGCGAATAGAGCACCTGGCCGGCACGCGTCACCCTGAATTCATTGGGTTTTCGGATGATGAGGCGTTGGCTCGTCGCCTCTTCCAGCCGTTTCAGCGCCGACGAGATCGTAGGCTGTTTCAGGCCGAGAAAATCCGCCGCCCGGCTGATGCCGCGCTGCTCGACCACGACCATGAAAGTGCGCAGCAGATTCCAGTCGAGCTGCCAGGGAAAGCGCTGTTCATAGGGCTTCATCATAGATCCTGTCTATGTTGAGAATTCACAATATTTATTTGCGCGATACCCTCGCCCGTGCAAGCGTTTTCCACAAGGCGGCCAGAGCCGCCATCCGCCCGGTGCCAGACCGGGGGCTCCAACCAACAATCCAACGGGAGATCAACATGACCCAGCGCAGAACCCTTCTCAAAGCCGCCGCCGGCGCTCTCGCCCTTGCCGGTTTCGCCGCCACCGCGCCTGCGATGGCCGAGGAACTCGACACGCTGAAGGAAAAGGGCACGATCCGGATCGCCATGTCGGGTGCCTACCCGCCGTTCAACTTCGTCAACGACCAGAACGAGGTCGTAGGCTTCGACCCCGCCATCGGCACCGAGATCGCCAAGCGCATGGGGCTCGAGACCGAGATCGTCACCACCGCCTGGGACGGGATCATCGGCGGCTTGCTCGCCAACAAGTACGACGCCATCGTCGGCTCGATGACCATCACCGAAGAGCGCGACGAAGTGGTCGATTTCGTCGGTCCCTACTACACCACCAAGCGCGCGATCTTCACCAAGCCCGGCAGCGAGTACACCTCGATTGACCAGTTGGGCGAGGCAGAGATCGGCGTGAC